>JAZQJX010000065.1:0-6381 GCA_045541875.1 Clostridia bacterium
CAAAATTACCCTCTGAGCCAACCTCGTTGTAACCCCAGCGTGCGCCGAGTGCAAGTTGACCGTCTTTGTTTACGCTTATGATACTTCTTGCTTCATCATTTTCATTTGTACCAAAGCCTGCAAATCCGCCTTCGTATTTAACTGAAAACTCATTCCAGAGAACATCAACATCAGAATAACTTGAAGGGTGTCCGGTAGCCACTTTCATTCTTGTACGGAAAAGATAGTTACTTCCGCCTGTCGTTGGAACTGTAACTTTCATTACATTTCCGCCTCTTGCAGAATCTGTCTCTCCAACCATCTGCCATGGGTTTGCTCCCCATTCATGGTTGATTGCTGTGCCATCGCTCTGTTTTGCACCGTTGAAACCGTTATCGCCCCACTCAGTCCAACTTTCAAAGTCGATGTCGAAATATGTTTTTGTTACTTCGCCGGCAGATGCTACCACAGCAATGGATGCCATCTGAGTAACAACCATTGTGAATGCAAGGAGCATCGCCAAAAATCTTTTTTTCATACTGTTACCTCCTTAAAATGTGTTAAATCTTATTTTGTAAATACTTTGCTTTTGCAAAGGGGTATGACTGAATCTTTGCTATACCATATAAATACCTTATATGTTTCGCCTTCGTTTATAAAAGATATGTCGCCGGATTCAACTTCACTCTTACCCGGTGAAATGGTAACTTCCTTAAACTCAGAAATTTTCTTGAGTTTCGTACCGTCATAAACTGCAACAAAGAGTTTTGCTTTAACTTCTTTATCAGAAAGATTGATACAGTCTATGTAGAACTTATCGTCTTCCGGAGAGAGACTTTCATCTAACATTTCAAAAGTATCTGTAGGGACAACCTCATATTCCCAGAATCCTATGCCGTTTGATGCGCTGACATTGATGATATCTTTTGCCATAACAACATCAGTGGGTGAAAGAAGTTTCCCGTCTCTTGTTATTGCAAGTTCATTGGGCGAAAGTTCCTCTTTTATTTCAGACACTTTGGTGGAAAGAGGAACATAGAGTTTTCCTAAATCTTCTACAAATTTGCCTTTTATCTGTGTTTTTTTCTTAAAATCTTCTGCTGCATGGTCATCGAGTTCACGGGTTGCATAACCTTTGAGATTGTCTAAGTATACTGTAGATGTACCGCTTTTTGGTCTATCCACATATAGTCTGTAATATCTGAAAAGTTCAACCCCATCTTTTGCTGTTTTAAAGGCACTGCTATAGTCCGTACCATTTATAATCTTTGTGCCGTTTACCCATGCATAAAGGAGTCCGCCGTCATTTCTGGGTGCTTTGGAACAATCCATTGCCCAGACAATGTGATACCATTTTCCAAGTTCCAACTGATACATATCCGGCTTATCACCCTGGTCAAGCTGGTAGCCGGCATTTCTGCAAAATCGTCTGACTGCTCCGCTGCTGTTTATGCATATGGGCGCATAGCCTTGCTTATGGTCATAACCCACAGCGGTAAAACCGCCTTCAAATTTTACGGAGAACTCTCCCCAGATAACCTGGTCTGTGGGGAATGCATAATAATCGCTGTTCATATATCTATATGCATTTATCCAGCTGATAGTTGAATCAGAGCTCATTGGAAACTTCAGACTCTTTCCTGCTCTCATATCATCTGTTACAAGTTCCACTCCGGTTGTTGTCATATTGGTGTACCAACTGAATCCCGAACGGGTTCCGTCAGAATTTAAAAAACTGCTGTAACTCGTCCAGTTGTCAAAATCTATGTCAAAAAAGGTTGCGACATTTGTATCATAAATCCATTTTGCCCTGAGAGTTACGCTACCCTCCGGCATGGTAAAGGTTTGTGTGGCCTTTGACGGATCGTCTAAAGTGATGCCATCAGTAGTCCAGCCGTCAAACTTAGCATCTGCTCTTTCACCGGCATTAACCGTAACAGTTTCACCAACCGAGTAGTTTCCTGTTCCGCTTTCACTGCTGTAACTTCCTATTACCGTTACTGAACTGTCTTTTGGTGTCCAGGAAGACATTGGGGTGAAACTTTCAGTGGAAACAGTTTCATCGTCGCCGTAATATGGTACAAATTCAACTGCCATATTCACACTTGTTACAGAGTCTGAATGCACAGCCAGTTTTCTTGTTCCTGTCGTGCTCTCCTGATTTGTAGGATTTGGCGAGGCAGGAAGGGGCTTTGCATCCATAACCGTGAAGACAAGGGACTCATCGTCTGCAATAAGGCTCGCCTTAATCTTATCTGTGCCAAGAGTTAGTATTGCACTTTTACCGTCGTCTGCTATTTCGATTGCGGCTTCTGTATGCATAAACCAATAAAATAGTCTGGAGCTATTTAGTGTGAGTTCATCTTGTATGATAACTTTATTTACTGCCCTGTCAAGCTTCATACCTCTCACCCAGCTTTTTGCACCGTAGTCATCAAGTTGGTCCGTAAGGTCATATACTGCAATTCCCATACGGTCATTTGAAAGGGCTTTAATCAATTTGCCGCAAGCATCAGAATCGTGATAGGAGTCGTGATTGTAGGCAGGGGTTTCGCTGATAATGACAGTGTTATGTCCTTCGGGACGGCAAACATAATAATCAGTGAAAGCATAGTCTGTGCTGTGATAGGTCATACTCTCGGCACCATAGTCAAGTGCCCAGCGGCTTCCAATCATATCAAGCACAAATGTACCATCAAAATCCTGCATTGCTCCGGAGGCTTTTTTGCGATATCCTCCATACATTGCCACCCAGGTGTCTGAATCGTCAGGTCCGGTTTTTAAAACAGAAAGATTTGTGGCTCCTCTTGAATGATAGTCAAAGGGAAGTTCAAACTGACTGTAATCTTCTCCATCATACCATAGAATATCTTTAAAGGTGGGCACAGCTGAGCGCTTGCCTAACTGCTGATTTATTCTGTGATTTATAAGTTCATTTTTACCGGTGAGTTCTCCGAAAAGAAGAAATTCCGGTGAATCTGCATATGATGCAGTGGCTGAGTCAAAGTTAAATGCGCCTTTGGGCCCTGTAAGCTGGGAAATCCAGTCAAAAGTTACATTAAATCCGGCAGATTCGGAAAGTCCGTAATCTGTACCAAGGGCAGTGAGCATTGATCCTATACCGTTTCCGATAAATTTCATTGCAAATTCCCAGTACTCGGGACCGTCAAGGAACCCTCCGTCGGGAAGATAGGAATCTGCAAGGTCTTTAAATCGCTTCATGCCTTCTGTTACAACCTTTCCTGCATCGGTAAAGGTTCCAAGATCCTCATCACCTATGGCAAGGGATGCCATGATAGTTCCGCCGGTGCAGATGGCAATCCAGTTATTTGGATATGCATCTGTGGATTTTGAACTCCATCTGAAAGATCTTCTCCTATATGAGACTTCATTATAATCTTCCATAACGGGTTTCAAAGCATAGTCTATGATTTTATTTTTAACTGTCTCTCTCTGCTCCTCTGTAAACCGGTCATAACACCAGTCATAACCGAGAGCAACGGCTGCTGCCATATGACCAACATCAAGGAAGTGATAGGGGTTCCAGTCGGAAAATGCACAAACTGTCATTACTGCCTCAACGACCTTGTCGGCATATTTGGTGTCACCTGTCATAAGATATGCAAAGCCAATGCTTTCCACATCTTCCAAAACTCTCTCACAAACATTTATGAGTCTTACTCCATCGGGAATTTCATACACAATAGGCTTTGTTGTCATTCGGGTGACATTTTTATCTGCCTCGGCTATAATTGCATTTGCCCATGATTGATAGGGCTCATAATTTATCCTTTTTCTGAGTTCTCTCAGTGTCATATCACCTGAGAAAAACAGCCTCGGATGATTATTTTCGGGATTGTTTTCTTTGAGTTTTTCTATAACCGCCTCAGGTTCCGGAGACGTTTCATACACAACATCCCTCAGTTCCCGGGCAAGTGTCTGAAATAAGTTTTTGTCATTCCAGTTAACCTCTGAAAGAGTATTTGCAAAAAAGAGACCATTAGGCTCCGATTCATATTTCATTCCAAGACTCTGGCAAAGTTTGCCTGCAGGAACATATGTATGACCGTTTTTAGAATATATTCCGTCTTGTGAGGTCAGGCGGGATGATATACCATTATATGTAAATTTCACACCCGAATCATCTTCTTCACAGGAAAGTTTAAGGGCTTTTGCCAGAAATCCGGCAGGTACCATAAACACACCGTCTTTTATTTCGGGCACTACATTTTTGTCATTTTCATCAATAAGAGCAAGTTCTCCTCCTATCTTTGCTCTGGGGCTTCCCTCATACATAATTACTCCGTAATTCACACCGGAATATGCTTCAATTTCCCAAATCTGATATGTACATTCGGCATTTGTTCCTCTGCCCCGGGTTCCGTCAAAGGTGATTTCTATAGTATTTCCATAAACTGCGGGGTAAAATGAAAATATGGTCTCAGCAGCATCATTTTTTACTGTTGTGCCAAGTTTACCGTCTGTCAGAACCGTTTTCATATCAGAAGGACTTCCCACTTTGATGGTTACAGAATCACTGCATACGCCGTAACTTCTGAGATAGCGCTCGTAAATATTAACCTGTCCTATATTATAATACCCTGATAAGGTTATGGTTATGACCAAATCAGTGTAATCATCTTCAGAGTTTTTGGATTTATAATAATTATCTCCGGAAAGGGAGCCGTCAACCATCCTTTGAGCACCGTGATAAGTTTCGTTTAAACTTGGAATTGAAGCGGTTATGTTCTTGGTTTTTTCTTTTAATATATTTCCATCGTATGTCGAAGCCGCCTCCGTGGCAATAGGCAGGGCGAAAAGCAATGAAGATAACATTGCAAGTGTAAGTATTAATGATAGTAGTCTTTTTCTCATTTTCTTTTCCTCCTGTTCTCATAATGGGTTTTGTTACATTTTGGGGATTCCACTTGGGTGAACAATGATTAAATAAGAGATTGTAGGGTGCAGCCTTTAGGATGCACCGAAAATATTACATATACGGTTCGTCGGAAACCGCCGAACCCTACAATACATAGAATAATCATTAGTTACTCAAAGGGGAAGGCTTTTTAATATTTTATATATTTGTTTTTTGAAATAAATTTCTTTGTTTCAAAAAACAAATATATAAAGTTCCTCTCTTCCCTGCCCATGGGGAAACCCCATAGGCAGGGTGAGAAGAATCTTCTCAAGATAAATTGTGCTTTCTTCCAAAAGGTTTGTTAATTATCAGATTTTTCCTTTTATATCGTCTGCCATCGCAAGAAATGAACTTCAGATATAAAATGCTTCTCTGACCTTTATAAAACTTTCAAAATATTATCTTGAATATCTGATTATTTTATAATATCTACTGATGTTACGATAGGTGTCTGACTGTCTAAATTATCCCAGATAAATGCTTTATATGTCCAGGTTGAGTCATAAATTCCGTCAGTTTCTGTACAACGAACACTGTTTGCACCTTTTTTGAGTGTTACATCATTAACCTCTGTGAGTTTAACAAGTTCCTTATTTTTGTATGCTGCAATAAAGAGTTTACCGCTGATTTCTTTATCGCTTGCATTGTTGCAGTTGATGTAGTAAGTGTTTACCGCATCACTTGAATTACGATACCAGAAACCTGCTTCGGGAACCAGCATTGTCTTTTCTACATCTCCAACATATGAACCCATTGCTTCAAGTTCATAAATCTGATAGTCAGATTCTTCGCTTCTGTGGGTTTCCGCTTTGAAAGTATACACAATTGTGTCACCTTCTGTTGCAGCAAAATTATATGTGGTATCAACTGCAGCTCCACCCTCACTGCCCTTGTTAACCGGCTGGCTGTCTACAACCTTTGTAAGGTTGCCGTTTTTACCGATTTCAACAGTAACTGTAAGTCCCTGATCGCCCATCCATCTTTCTGAAACGGTTACAGATGAAATTTTGTATACTCCACCGAGTGATGCAACAACCTTAAGACCATCCTGTTCTGAATCGGTCTTAATGGATTTATAGTAGTCATCATCTGATTTTGAACCGTCTGCCATTCTGGATATAGCATGGAATTGTTCATTTCTTGTGCTGATGTTTGCTGTGATGCTGTTGAGGGCATTTGTCATTACATTTATTTTTTCAGGAATAACTATACCAAGTTCCGCAGTTTCATATACTTCAACATCGTCGAAATACACTGTACTTGCAACACTTTCTGCCTGGTCAAAATAAAGTTTTTGATATATCCAGTTAGCTCCGGGTACGATTGAAGGAATGGTTATACCTTCAGAAACCAATTCACCGTTTACCCAAACATATGTAGGTACACCGGAGGTCGCATTTTCATCTGTAAAGTCAGCAGCCACTGCAATGTTATACCATTTTCCAAGTTCAAGCTGAACGCCGGGAACAATTGTTCCTGCT
>JAZQJX010000066.1:0-23055 GCA_045541875.1 Clostridia bacterium
TGATAAACTTCAAATAAATTGGAGTTTAGCGGTGAGTTTGTTTTGAAAACTCACCGAATGAAATGGCTCCGCCGTGAAATGACAACGCAGTTGTCATGATATGAATTCCTTTGGAATTCATTAAAGTTAAAACTCGCCAAAGCGAGTTTTTTCCATAATGTCTGCATTGCAGACATTTCATGCTGCGAAGCAGTATTTCATGAAACCGAAGGTTTCATTTCATGCACCTTCAGGTGCATTTCATTCTCACTGATTGAAAATCAATCAGTGAGACAAACTCCAATTTACGAATGATATACAGCATCCTTTTTCCATGATGCTACGAAGGGATAGTCAGAATAGAGACGTACTGCAAATTCTGCCCCATCCTCAACACCGATTTTTTTGAGAGAATTTCTGTTGAAATAGAGAGCGTCGGGATCTGCATCTTTTGTGTCAAAAAGATTTTTTTTGCATCTTGTTCCCGCAGGAAGTGTAACCTTTATTCCCACAACGGATTTTGCGCTATCTTCAAAATACAAATCCGCATATACGGGAATTGCAATCATTGCGGTGTTGATAAATGTGAAAGTTGCATCATCTTTTGTCACAGAGTCAAAATACCAGTTTTTAGCCCCTGCACCTTTCTGATATTGTTCAATTGTATCCTCAAGAATCTTTCTACCGTATTTTCGGGGAGTATAGGGAAGTTTCAGGGTTACTGTCTTTTTTGCCGTGAAATAGTCTATAACATTCATGTTATATATGAGATGTCTGTTGAAATCTGCATATATGTTCCATTTCATAAAACCAATATCTTCTTCTGTGGGGCAAAAACACACTGTGGGGTCGATAAGGTCATATTCTTCTTCTCTTCCTCCTCCGAACCCGTGGTGAGGAATCTGAAGTATATCTGATTTAAGGTATCTTCCCCATCTTTCGCCAAGTTTTGCAGGCTCGAAATCTGCATCTGCACACAAAAGCATAACCTGACCTTTGTATGTCACCTTAAGAATCAGAGAATAGCGATTGAAACATTCAACAGGCGGTTTCATTGTATCATCGGGAGATGACAAAACTTCAAAATGAAGGCCTGCAATGTCAAAAACATCTCCTGTGTGAAGTTTAAAAGAAGGATATCCCTCTTTTTCAAGAATTGATTCAAACTTCTGAATGTTCTCCATCTCTCCCTGCCGTCCGAGAGGCGGAATTCTTTCAAGATTTTCTTCCTTTGCTTCGGGGAAATTGTAGAGGAATTTTTCAATCACAAAATCATCATTATATTTTCTGTGAAACTCAAAATATGCTCTGTAGTGATCAAGATGAGGATGTGTCATTATCCATGCGGCAATGACAGGTTTTTCATCATCTGATTGTTCTTTGATGAGTTTGGCAATCTTGTCCGCTTCAGGTTCAAATTCCCATCCGCCGTCTATGACAATAAATCTTCCGTCGTCGCATCTGATGACATCTGATAGTCCCGAATCTTCCGGCTGAATCTGTGTGAAAAGTGCATCACATACGCCGTGTTTTCTTTTGGAAGTAAAATTGGGGGCTTCTTCGTCTTTTGTATGTATGATTTTTATCTCTTTTGTTCCGGGATAGAACGCAAGCCTTACCGAATCATTTCCTTTTTTGAAAAAAGCAAAGGAATTATCTGAAAGTTCATAACTGTTTATCATTTTAAATCCCTGCCCTCTTATATCAAGAACGTGGGCATTATATGAGCCTGTGTCTGAAGATGTAAAAGCACTTACCCAAACCTTTTCACTCTGAGGCGCACAAAAATCAAGAACTTCATTTTTTAAAGGGTTAAATTTCATATTCTCTGTTCCTTTCTCTGATATAATGTCAAAAATGCTCTGATGGTTATATCATATACAATCATCAGAGCATTGTCAATATAAAGATTAGCCTTTTCATTATTCTTTTTATAAGATAATTACTAATAATTGCAAACCTATAGAGTTTATGATAGAATAAAACCAACACTTAAATTACAGAGGTAACAATATGAAAAACAAATATATAGAAAATGAAAAATTAAGTCTGTTTCTGTTTCTTGCCGCAGCAATAGTTCAGATTCTCATTTCCATGACAAAAAACTGTTTCAGTGCGGCAATGGTGCTTCTGGTTGAAGAACAAATCCTGACCAAAACCCAGACAGGTACAATCTCTGCCCTTTTTTATCTTGTGTATGCCCCCTTTCAGATTGTGGGAGGATTTGCAGCAGACAGATTTTCACCTTTTGCCCTTATATCCGTCGGTCTTTTTGGTTCAATGGCTGCAAACACTGCAATATATTTTTCACAAAGTTACACCGCAATGCTGATAATTTCTGCCATAAACGGCGCAATTCAGTTTGGCGTATGGCCATCTCTTTTTAAAATATGTTCATCAATGCTTGCTCCGTCTCACAGGCAAAAAGCCGTGTTTTACATAAGTGTTTGTTACATTTTGGGATCAGTGGCAAGTTTTTTGGTGGCAGGCATGGTTTCAACCTGGAAATCAAATTTTTCTGTTTCCGCGATTGTAATAGGTCTTTGCCTTATAGCATGGGTGATTTCGGGAAAGACTTTTAAAAGAAATCTCAAAGAAGAAACTATCGAAATGGTAAAACAGGAAAGTGTTCAAGGTGAAAAACCACACAGTTTTTTAAAACTTCTTTTTTCAAGCGGACTTTTCATCATGCTTCCCGGAACACTTCTGGCATCGGTTTTCTCTGTGGGTGTTCAGTCGGTCATTCCAAGTATGCTGAAAGAAAACTACCATGCTATTTCAGCATCTGTTGCAAGTCTTTTAAATGCGTTTCCGCTTATTGCAGGGCTTGCGGGAAAAACATCAATGCTTTTTGTGTACCGCAAAAAAATGCGTGACGAATCCCTTGTTATGACAGTTTGTATGGCATCCCTACTTTTCCCCATAGGAGTTATGTGCTTTATGGGAAAAGTGCATGTGTGGGTAATTCTCATCATGACATGCCTGATACTTTTAATTTCAAATGCATCAAACATTGCCTACGCATCATACCTCCCCATGCGATTTGCAAAGGTGGGGAAAACTGCAACAGTTTCGGGAATTATCAACTCCACGGCATCTCTGGGAATTGTTATGGCATCATTCATATCTCCTCTTGTGGCAGATAGTCTGGGCTGGGATTATGTCATATACTTATGGATGTTATTTGCTTTTTGTGCTTCTCTTCTTTTCTTCATTTCATTCTTTTTCTGGAGAAGATTTATTAAAAATTAATGGCGATGCCTCAATAAGTGATTACCCTTAATTGAGGCATCGCCATCTTGTTTTACCTAACAAACTATTTATGCGATATGGTTGCAGACTCAGTCTGCTATTTTCATTGTTTTGATTCTGACTTCTTTCAAAGGTCTGTCATTTTCATCTGTTCCTGCCGAAAGGAATGAGTCAACAACTTCCATTCCCTCAATAACTTTTCCAAAGGCTGCATAGTCTCCGTCAAGGAAAGATGCATCTTCATAGCAGATAAAGAACTGTGATGATGCAGAATCGGGATCACCGGAGCGTGCCATGGAAACAACACCCCTTTGGTGAGAAAGATTGTTTTCATATCCATTGGATTCAAATTCACCAACAATCTGTTTGTCGTTTCCGCCAAATCCTGTTCCCTCAGGATCACCGCCCTGTGCCATAAAGCCTTCGATTATACGGTGGAATGTGAGTCCGTCATAGAACCCGTCTTTTACAAGGGAAATAAAGTTTTCAGCAGTTCTTGGTGCAACATCGGGATACACTTCCATTGTAAACTTCTGACCGTCTGTCATTTCCACATCAATTTTAGTTGTGGGGAGATCGGACTTATAGTCATCTTTTACCGGTTGTTTGTTTTCCCCGTTCTGAGCCTTATTTTCACTTTGCGATGTTGTGTAGGTTTCATTGCCATTTTTAACATCTTCAAGTCCCGATACGAGCATTGCTGTCACAAGTGCAACAATCAACACCGAAAGAACTGATATGAGAATTATGAGATTCTTTTTTGACTGATTTTTGTTTTTCATAGTTTTCTCCTTTCAGCCGTCGGACTATTATCCTATGGCTACCTGTTTTCTAAAATATATTCCAGCACCCTGAAAGCATTTTCATATTCACTTTTTTGGGATTCAAGATGATTTCTCACTCCCACATAAAGAGAGGTATGCTCAAGTCCCACAGACTCAAGATAGGAATTTTGGTCAACTGATATGCCCATAACTTTTCCGCTATGATCCCTGTAGCAATCCTGCGGATTTATGCCATAGTCTTTTGCATACTCTGAAAGGTCATAGAATATGTCATCATTTTCATATGAATAGAGAGTTTCTTCATCAAGAATGAAAAGAGTGGATTTCCCCGATGCAAGTTCCACCTGCACCTTTTCTATGGAACCAAGTTCCTGAGCGGATTTGAAATTGTCCGGCATATATACGGGTGTGAATTCAAGTTTTAATTCTTCCTCTGATTGTTTCAGGGGAATATTTTTTTTGATGCTTTCAAGAAAATCTGTTCCGTCTTCGTCTTCCGCCTGACTTATGTGTACTATTCCAAGGTCAGTGACCTCGCCTAAAGAGCATTGATTAAATCCTAAAATAATAAGAAAAAGAGCAATGACAATCCCGATAATCTTTATTTTATTATAATACCAGAAATCGGCAAAATTTCCTTTTCTGTATGACATACAACATCATCTCCGAAAAAATAAATCGGGGCAAATCTTTACTCAAGAAAAGCCCCCGTATTTTATGTTCTATAAAAGTATACTATATTTTCCCCTTTTAGTCAAGCAGATTCAATCACATAATAATCATCATAAATCCTGTGAGGATAATGAGAAATCCAAAATTGAAAAGAGAAAACATTTTTATGTAATAAAAAGTTTTTCCCGGATTGTGGCTCACATATTCTCTGAAGGTTATCAGGCTTGCAAGGGATGCTATGAGTGTTCCTGCTCCGCCGATGTTTACCCCCACCAAAAGTTCACGATAGTTTTGTGTGAAGTGAGAAAGAAGAATTGACGATGGAACATTGCTTATAACCTGGCAGGAAAGAACACTCACAAGAAGAGTGCTTTTTTCAAGAATTGAAGAGAAAAATTCTCTCACAACGTCTATTCTTCCCATATTACCCGAAAAAATAAAGAAAAACACAAAGGTTAAAAGCAAAGGATAGTCAACTGCCATAAGTGCCCTTTTATCTGTGAAATAAAGAACTACGGGGATAACTATAAGTCCGATCCAGTAAGGTATGCCTCTGAAAACAATTGCTATTGAAAGAGTGAAAAGAAGCATATATAATGCTGTTTTTCTTCTTTCCAGATTCACCCTCAATTTGTCAAGTTTCAAAGGTTCAGGCTTCACAAATACGATACAGCAAAGAGTGATAAGTGCCACCGACAAAACAAAGGGCGGTGCCATTATCTTCATAAACTCAAGAGTTGGAATTTTAAAGGCTGTGTATAGATAGAGATTCTGGGGATTACCAAATGGTGTCAGCATTCCGCCAAGGTTTGCGGCAATGTTTTGCATAATAAAGGTGAATGCCATATATTTTTCCTTGCCCGTGTTTGTGAGTACAATGTAGCCAAGAGGCAGAAAAGTTAAAAGTGCCATATCGTTTGCAATGAGCATTGAGCCTATGAAAGTTATATACACCAGAGCAAGAATTGCCAGTCTGGTATTTTTAAAAATCTCGACAACTTTTCTTGCAAGCATATAGAAAAAGAAAATGTTTTTAAGGGCGCAAACAACCGCCAGAACACAAAAGAGACAGGAAAGAGTTTTAAGGTCAAAATATTCAAGATACCCTTTGTCCGGCGGAACGATTATACTTGTTATAACTGCGGCAAAAAGAGCAATTACCATAACAATATTCTTTTTGACAAATGATATTAATCTCATACATCTAACCTCTAAAATCTTTTGTTTATTTCCTGTCGGAATACATTATGTGACAATAATTATTTACATAAACCTTTATACTCTCAAATTCATTGTTTGTCAATACCCAATGTTAACAAACACTTTTTTAAAAGTCATTACAGTATCTTCATGTGAAAATCAGAGGGGTTGTCTCTTTAATTGTATAACATACATATTTATGCAATTAAAGAGACAACCCCTACATAATTCATATTTTCCTGTCTTTGATTACTGATCGGAAGATGTGCTGCTTTGAGAAATTGTCTCTTTCACAGCCACTTTTTTTGTTATTGTTAATTTTACTGATTCTTTTTTCAGGCTTGCCTTTTTTACATCTGATTTTTTCAGCGTTATTTTAACAGCGTCTCCCGAAAGAGATTTTGTTACCGACACAGATGCAGAACCATCCGATGTGTTGCCGTCAGAGTGAGTATCACCGGCAGAATTTGTATCTGTGCCTGATGTTGTGCTTTCATCTGATGTGTCTGTATTATCCAAATCAGACGACGTTACAGATTCACCCGAACCATCGTTTTCGCCTGTAGAATCATTTCCCGTGCTGTCTGTTACCTCACCGGAATCACCGTTGGCACCATTTGACTCACTGTTGTCTTTACCGTCTGCTCCGGATGCATCTTCATCGGATGACTCAGGTTTGGAATTTTCAGGAGTTACAACCGGTTCATCCGGCTCTGTTGGTGTTTCGGAATCGGAAGAATCATCACCATCATTACCGTTTTCGGAACCTGAAGCAGAACCTGTGGAATTTCCTGATTCTTTGTCATTATCATTGTCTTCTGTATCAGAACCGTTTCCGCCCTGTTCTTTGTCTGTGCCCTCATCTGTGTCAGGCAGTGCAGGAGAACCGGGAACTGTAGTATCATCTCCTGATGTGTCGGATTCGTCATCTTTTCCATCCTGAGAAGAATTGCCGGAATCTGTTCCGGGTTGGGTTGTATCACCGTTTTCCCCAATGTCTGTGTCTGTATTGTCACCGGGTTGCGTATTATCCGTGGATTCAGAGCCATCTTCACCGTTGTCTTCTTTACCCGCTGCGTCGTCACCTTCGGTTTCATTTCCGTTGTTTTCGTCATTATCGGGATCATCAGTATTATCAGGATCTTCAATCTTATCGGGATCTTCGATCTTATCAGGATCGTCAGTTTTATCTTTATCGGTGTCTTCTCCATCTTCGCCGGATTCTTCATCCTCTTTCTTGACACCCTCGGCAATAATGGTTATTTCTTCCACATCTTCAAGAAGTTCTTTTGATACGGTAAGTGTGCCGGTTTCCCAATCGTATGTGATTCCTTCGGGATTTTTGTCATTGTCTTCTTCGTTTGTGTAGATAATGTATTCTTCACCGTCGATTGTGATTGTAATTGTTTCAGGCAGTTCGTAGCCCTCTCCCGCTGTGAAGGTGATTATCACATCTTCATCGGTAACCACTTCATCATCCGCAAAATCAAAAGTGAGATTCGTGACTTCAAATGTTATTTCTGCTTTTTCTTCTTTTTCATCTGATTCACTTTCCACGGTATCCGATATTGCGATTTCACGCACACCTTTAAGAAGTTCTGAGGAGATGGTGAGTTTGCCGCTTTCAGGATCAAATTCAAATCCATCAGGATTCTCATTTCCGTCTGTGTTTATTATATATTCTGTTTTATCTTCTTCAATATTATCTTTTTTATCTTCTTCTCCTGTTTCTTCACCGTCAGCATTTTCTTCACGGACAGTTTTATCAAGAGTAATTACAATATGTTCAGGAATCTGTCCATCTTCTTTCGCAGAAAGTGTAAGAACAAGGTCTGCATTGGTGGGAATCTGTGTTTCTTCAAGATTTATTGTAAGTTGTGAAAGGTTAAGTTTAACGTCTGCTTTCTCTTCAATTTCTTCACCTTCACCGCTGCCGGAGGAAGAGTCATCATCTGAAGATGAATCGCCCGAATCATTACTTGTATCGTCATCAGGTTCATCACCGTCATCACCACCGCCACCGCTGCCGCCGCCTATGGGAGTTCTCACGGGCTCGTCATTGGCTCCGTCACCGTCTTCTTCTTTTTTTGCCGGGTCGTCTGCTACAACATCATTTTCCGGAAGTGCGGCGTCGGTGCTGTCATCCTCACCTTCGGTGTTGTCTGCCGTTTCTTCCTCTGTGAGTTCTTCTTCAGGCTCCTCGGGAGGAATCTGAGTTGCAGAGCCTTTAACTGAAATCTTATCTCCGTCACTCAAAAGTGTTGAGGGAACTGTTAAAACCCCTGTAGCAGTATCATAATAGGGTGCATCTGAACTTGCCTCTGCGCCCTGAGTGGAAACAACATAATCCTTGCCACCGATGTTAACTGTCACCTGTGCAGGCATTTCGTAGCCCTCTTTTAATGTGAGTGATACCTTATAGTCTTCCTCGGCTGAAATCACTTCTCCCCCCTGAACTTCAAAGCCTTCAAGTTCAACCTCGGTTTTGGCTTTGGCTTCGGGACATGGAATGGGAGCCAGACCTAAAACGGCACCATTGGATAAAAGCATAAATTCATCGCTGTCACCTGCGGACATTAATGAAAACATTGATGTCTTTTCTGTTTTTGGCTTGCCCCAGTATGAAGCAATTGTGAGTGTGGGGGGAGTGGTTTTTTCCACGTATTGTTCCCACTGGGTGGCTGTAACGCCATTTTCATCGGCAAATCCGCCGGTATTATAGGTAAATGTAAAGGTATAATCTTTGTCAAAGGCAGAAGTTGTGTAAAGTTTTGTTTCCGTATTCTTTCCGCTTTCAGCATGGGACAGGGCAACCTTGCAGTAGCCGGTTGTTGCACTGCCGCTTCCGGTCATCACAACTTCATAACTTGATTCAGGTGATAAATTCCATACAAGGGACTCATCTGCATCTACTATACTTGCATCCTTATCCTCTTTTTCATTGTCATCTGAACCTGACTTTGTATTTGCTTCAATGCTTTTTGCAGAAGGTTTAATCAAAGTTGTGGTTTCAGTTATATTGCCCTCTGCATCCCTGACTTTTTTTATTTCATACACCTTGACCGCTGTGCTTCGTGTGGCAGATTGCATACCCGGTGTATCTGTATTTACAGACGCAGTAAACCATGCCCAACTCATACTGACAAGGCAAAATATGCATGCTATAATCCCAATAATAGTTGGTGTCATAAGTCTGAATATCTGGTCGTTATTCTGTTTTTCTCTTTTTCTAAATATACTCATAACAAATATTCCTCCTTATCTGTGAATATCATCCTATCGTCAACCAAAAGACACAAGCATTGTACCATCTCTGCCTGTTTCTTGTTGTGTCCTTTGGTTGCCGCCACTCCGGAATCCGGAGTGGAACGACAATTATTAATTTATATATTGAAAAGTAAAATTATTTCATACCTGTAACTGTAACTTTTTCACCATTCACATAAATGTTAACATCATCAACTTCATCAACATATTTTACCTGATAGAGTGCGTAGAATGCATCGCTGACTGTGTTTGTACCTACAAAACGAACAGTAGCATCAGGACTGCCATTTTCAGGGTCAATACTTACAGCTGCAACAGGAATGCCATCCCATGTGGATGCAGACTTTGTTGCAATAAATGTACAATCCTTAACAATTACTTCAGTTTCTGTGGTGTTATGTACAAGGATTGCCTTTGCGCTTCCATCAACGTTTTCAAATGTACAGTTGTTGAACTCAACATATGGAGCTCCCCATGTCCAGACATAATTATTATTCAGATTAAAGGTACAATCGTTAAATATGCTCTTTCCATAAAGAGTATACATACCTTTAAAGGTACAATTGTTATATGTGGCAGACATTCTTGCATAACCTGAATGATTGGTTCCTGCGGTATCAAATGTAACATTGTTAAAAATTACATCTGAGCCGTCAAATCCATAGTCCAGGCTTCCTTCGCCGCCCTCATTTTCAACAGTAAGAACTGTATCTGCTCCGTTACCTACGATAGTAACTTCAGTATTTTTTGCATTATCAACTGCAAAATCACCATTGGTGAGTACAACAACATCATTGCCAGATGCAATAGCAGAATCTAATGCTGCAGCATCACGTGCAACGGGAACATCAACTGTGCCTGCGGCAGTTTCATATTTAACGGATGTGATAGAATCATCTTCACTTGCAAGAGCAGCAGCGGAAACAAGACCTTCTGTGGAAACTGCTACATAGTTACCTTCATCATCTGTATAAAGGTCATTTCCTGCACCATATTTGGAATCCTTATCATAGTCTTTTCCAAAACTGTCTTCTTCAGCGTTGAGCTGAGTTGCAAGAACTGTGATGTCAAATTCAACTTTACCGTCCATATAGTCGTTGTTTGCATTTTCATCCATATGTACTAAAAGTGCAAAATCATGCTCTGCGCCGGGATCCATTTCAACTGCTGCATCACCTGATACAATTTCAGTTCCGAGTTTTGCTTTGAGTGCTGTATTTCCATTCCACTGTACGTTTTCACCGTTTGCTGCATCGGGAACAATCTGATACTGCATTACTTCATAAAGGTTTTTGCCATCAGCAGGATTAACAGTGTTTAAAGCCACCTGATATTTGAGTGCAAGGTTACCGTTGTTTTTAATCTTAAGATATGCAACCTGAGTTTTTCCGGGTTCCCAGAGAGTGTCGTTGTTTACATTCTGAGCTTTGTCGCTGGTGTATGAACCGAAAATGGGTTCCTCGCTGTCGCCGATATCTTCATAACTATCGCCGTCCCACAAGAGCAGATCAACATCAAGATTTCCTGCCATGATTTTGTTACCTTTGCTTGATGCACTGTCTGTGAACCACGCAAAAGTTGAACCAATGAGCATTGTTACGCAAAGAAGAAGTGACATTGCACTTGCAAACAATGCTTTTTTGCTTGTTTTATTCGTCATTGCTTTTTGCCTCCTTTTTAAATTTTTTGTAAGACGAATATATATAAACAGTTTTAAACTGTATATACCATTTCGGCAATCAAAAGGCACAAGTTCTCCCCTACCTACTTTTCATTTTGAATTGTGTCTTTTGATTGCCGCCTATCCCCTTTGCGGGGACAGGTGGCTTCTGATTCTGTTATAAAGAACCGAGTTCACAAAATCAGGAAATAACTAAAGTAGCACTACCAACTAATCGACCAATCATTTCATTGTATACCGGTGTTGCATTGTTATTGGAAACTGTGTTGCCGGAACATTCCACATTAGTAAGAGTAACAACTGCGTTACCATTGGCAGTACCAATCACTGCACCTGCAAGCGGTGTCTTTGTTCCAAGACGGTCTTCAGTTGCAGTTATTTTGTTAGAGATTACTTTAGAATTCGTAATTGTTGCATTACCCTGTGTATGTGTTACGAATGCTGCTGCGCCTCCTACGGCTTTTATTTCACAGTTCTCAACAGAGCAATTATTGATGATGACCTCTGCACCGGAAATATAGGCAATAAGACCTGCGGCACGCTCGTTACCTGTTACAGAAGAGTTAACAAGATGGCAATTTTCAAAAATTGCACTGCCGGCAGCATCTTTAAAACAAGCAAACGCACCGGTTCCAAGACCATTTTCATTAGCAGCAGGGCCAATATCAGAATCAGCAATTGT
The DNA here is from genome assembly GCA_045541875.1 of Clostridia bacterium. Lineage (GTDB taxonomy): Bacteria > Bacillota > Clostridia > UMGS1810 > UMGS1810 > RGIG1828. The sequence continues at coordinate 11,519 of JAZQJX010000066.1, forward strand.
CAGATTCTTAATTGTCAAAACCTGCCCCACACTGCCTGCAGTAAGGGGTTTGTCAAGATTACTGATTGTGTGACCGTTACCATCAATAACTACATTTTGACCGGATACACTGATAGATGTCCAGTCACCGTCTACAATGTAGTCCTTATCAATTGTTATTACACCGTTAACAGGTGTCATTTCTGCTGCAAGTGCCTCTGCAGTGATAATTTCCGGATTTTCTGCATCTTTGTCATAGTCTTTACTGAAACTGTCTTCTTCAGCATTAAGCTGAGTTGCAAGAACGGTGATGTCAAATTCAACTTTTCCGTCCATATAGTCGTTGTTTGCATTTTCGTCCATATGTACTAAAAGTGCAAAATTATGTTCTGCACCGGGAAGCATTTCAACTGCTTTATCCCCTGATACAATTTCTGATCCCAGTTTTGCTTTAAGTGCTGAATTTGCATCCCAACCATCAACGTCGCCAGATACTGCATCAGGAACAATCTGATACTGCATTACTTCATAAAGGCTTTTGCTGTCTGCAGGATCGATGGTATTGAGAACCACCTGATATTTAAGAGCAAGGTTGCCGTTGTTTTTAATCTTAAGATATGCAACCTGAGTTTTTCCGGGTTCCCAAAGAGTGTTGGCATTGTCTTCGTTTGCTGTCAGGCTGTCATATGAGCCGAAAATGGGTTTCTCGCTGTCGCCGATATCTTCATAACTATCGCCGTCCCACAAAAGCAAATCAACATCAAGGTTACCTGCCATGATTTTGTTACCTTTGCTTGATGCACTGTCTGTGAACCACGCAAAAGTTGAACCAATGAGCATTGTTACGCAAAGAAGAAGTGACATTGCACTTGCAAACAATGCTTTTTTTGTTGCTTTTTTGTTTGTCATTTTTTGCATACTCCTTTTAAATGTTATTTTTTCGGAACCGTCTCAGTTTATATATGTATGAGGCAGTCGCTTTTATATGTAAATCGGCACATTTGCCAATTTTACAGTCAGTTTCTTATGCAAAGGTATGACTATAACTTCCGATTGTTATATAGTTACCGGTTTCTGTATCTATTGATCCGCCTGTTGCTTCAAAAAGACGAAGTTCAACTTTAAGGGTTGTGTTCGCAGGAAGTTTGTCACCAAGTTCTACAGCACCGCAAAGGAAACCTATGCCATCGTTGCCAAACTCTGAAAGTTCTTCAAAACTTACTGTAATATTTCCCATTCCTGCAACAAGTCTGAGTTCGTCACCTGCATCAACCAAAAAATTTTCATTTGAAAGTGCTACCCACTTATCATTGTTTAAACTGCACCATGCATCATAATAGCCTGTAAGTGCTATACTGTTATATTCGGTTATATCTTTGTCGACAGATACAACAAAGTCTGCATGCCAGTCTTTGTATTCAGAGAGTTCTGCTTCTGCCAAAGATAATGCGGGTTCAAACTGGAAAGCAGTGTCAAGTTTTACCACTCCTAAGTCCATACCCATTTTGCTTCCGGTTGTATCAATCTCAAATTCTTTACCAAGAATCACATCTCCTTCAGAATTTGAAATTGTTGCGTTATTGCTAAGTCTCTTTGTGCGTGCAATAGGTGTGTATGAAGAATCCTTATCATAGATGTTGCCAAATGAATCATATTCAGAATTCAACTGTGTTGCATTCACAATGATGTCAAAGTTAACAATGCCGTTCATATAGTCATTGTTTGCTTCTTCCTTCATATGGATTGCCAGAGCAAAGTAATGCTCTTTTCCTGCACCAAGGCTTACGTCCTCAAAACCTGTGGGATTTACACCTTCTTTAACTGAAGTACCCGAAGTCCAGGAAGTAACTTCTCCGTTTTGTGCATCGGGGATTATTGCATACTCCATAACTTCATAAAGATTCTTTTCAACATTTTCAACATTCACGTCAACTCTGTATTTAAGATCAAGATTGCCCTCATTTTTAATCATAAGGTATGCAACCTGAGTCTTTCCGGGTTCCCAAAGAGTTTCGGCGTTGTTGTTCTGAGCGATTGAACCTTCACCAAAAATTGGCTTTTCATCATCGCTGATGTTTACATATTCTGCACCGTTATGCAAAAACAGTTCAACATCAAGATTACCTGCCATGATTTTGTTGCCTTTGCTTGATGCACTGTCTGTGAACCACGCAAAGGTTGAACCGATAAGCATTGCTACGCAAAGAAGAAGTGATATGCTGCTTGCAAGTAATGCTTTTTTGGTTGTTTTGTTCGTCATCATTATTCCTCCTTAATTTATTTTAAGACGATTTTATATAAACAGTTTTAAACTGTATATACCATTTCAGCAATCAAAAGGCACTTTGTCACGCTTGGCAATATGCCTTTTGATTGCCGCCTATCCCTCAAAACGAGGGATAGGACGGATTTATTAAAAAATCCCCGGCATTAATTAATATTCAAAGTAACATCAGAATCAGCAGGAGGGCAGATTTCATAAATATACGATCCTTTGAGGGTTGCAGTGGAACTGCAACCTTTGATATTAACTGTAGAATTGCTGATGTTAATCATACCTACAATACCACCACCGGTATAAGGAGAACCATAAATTCCGGTATTCTCAATAGTGCCACCGTTAACAGAGCAATTTTCAACATTACGGGTTCCGCCAGTTTCATTGATTAGGCCTACAATACCGCCAACTCCACCATTAGATTTCACATTGACATTGGTAACAGAACAATTCCTGATGTTACCGGAATTTAACATTCCGACAATGCCGCCGGCAGCCCAGTAACTATCTTCGACAGTAGAATCTTTCACATGGCAATTAATAATATCTCCATAGTGACGACCTGCCAGAATAGCAGAACGACCGCCGGATTTTATCTGAGCATCGCTCAGTTTCAAATTCTTAATTGTACCAACGCTGTTATCAAACAATCCCTTATCGGAACCGCTGGTAACGTTTAAATTGGAAATAGTGTGATTACCACCATCAAAAGTGAAAGACTGTTCGGGGACAAATATATGGATTGGAGTCCAGTTCATTCCACCAAGATCAATATCCGAGTCGAGAATAATGGTTTTTCCACCCAACTGGTTCCCTAACTTTGCAAGACCTGCCAGTTGTGCACCATCGCTGATTGTAAATTCAGTCTTGCCGGCATCGAACCATGAGGTGTCAACCGAGCCGTCCCAAGCAACAGGAGGATACTGTGAATCTTTGTCATAATCTTTTCCGAAACTGTCTTCTTCGGCATTAAGCTGAGTTGCAAGAACGGTGATGTCAAATTCAACTTTTCCGTCCATATAGTCGTTGTTTGCATTTTCATCCATATGTACTAAAAGTGCAAAATTATGTTCTGCACCGGGATCCATTTCAACTGCTGCATCACCTGATACAATTTCAGTTCCGAGTTTTGCTTTAAGTGCTGAATTTGCATCCCAACCATCAACGTCGCCTGCTACTGCATCAGGAACAATCTGATACTGCATTACTTCATAAAGGCTTTTGCTGTCTGCAGGATCGACGGTATTGAGAACCACCTGATATTTAAGAGCAAGGTTGCCGTTGTTTTTAATCTTAAGATATGCAACCTGAGTTTTTCCGGGTTCCCAGAGAGTGTCACTGTTAACATCCTGTGCTTCGTCGCTGTTGTATGAACCGAAAATGGGGTCCTCGCTGTCGCCGATATCTTCATAACTATCGCCGTCCCACAAGAGCAGATCAACATCAAGGTTACCTGCCATGATTTTGTTGCCTTTGCTTGATGCACTGTCTGTGAACCACGCAAAAGTTGAACCAATGAGCATTGCTACGCAAAGAAGAAGTGACATTGCACTTGCAAACAATGCTTTTTTTGTTGCTTTTTTGTTTGTCATTTTTTTCAATCTCCTTTTTTTCTTTGACAAATATTATATAAATTGATTTACCGTGTATATCATCCGGCAATCAAAAGGCATTTTGTCACATCTGGCAATATGCCCTTCGATTACCTCCCAACCCCGGAGGGTTGGGAAGTTACAATTATTATAATGCAGTATAGTCACATTCTGTGCCATTTTTAAATATCTGGTTTTTACCGTCACCAAATAATTCAGCACCCATTGCAACTTTAACTCTTTTTGCTACAGTATCATTCTTAACATAGAATTTGATTGTGCTTGTACCAGGATTGCCTGATTCACCGTTACAGAACCAACATGAATCTTTCCCGCTAAGAGTTGACGCAATAAATGTTACATCTTCACCGTTTAAATATACATTGCTGAGTATATCACATCCACGGAATGCATAACCCTGAATTGCTGTGTTGCCTTCAAATGTAACTGTGGTAAGATTGTCCATGTGCTGGAATGCTGCTTCTTCAACGGTTGTTACTGATGCAGGAATGGTAAGAGTTGCAGCTGTAGACATTGCAAACGCATTCTGTTCAATAATGATAACACTTGACGGAATTACTATGTTATCAAACTTCGCCTGGTAGAACATACGATTGGGAATTACGGTAGTTCCCTCTTCAAGAACAACCTCACCAATTGTTGTGCCCTGAAGAGATTTATATGCATACTGAACGCCTGCCGGAATTGTAAGTTTGTCAAGAGTAGCACCGGCAAGTGCTCCGCCAAGGTCGTTAACACCTGCAGGAACAACATATTCACTGCCAAGATTTTCGGGAAGTGCTATTAATCTTACTCTGCCTGCAAAACTGCTTTCTTCGTTATAGTAGAACACAGTGGAACCATCAGAAAGAACACGTGAAATTCCGTCTCCGGAAGTCTCAAGGTCTTTGTCATAATCAGGTCCGAAACTATCTTCTTCAGCATTAAGCTGTGTTGCAAGAACGGTGATGTCAAATTCAACTTTTCCGTCCATATAGTCGTTGTTTGCATTTTCATCCATATGTACTAAAAGTGCAAAATCATGCTCTACACCGGGATCCATTTCAACTGCTGCATCACCTGATACAATTTCTGTTCCGAGTTTTGCTTTGAGTGCTGAATTTCCATCCCACTGTACGTCTTCACCGTTTGCTGCATCAGGAACAATCTGATACTGCATTACTTCATAAAGGTTTTTGCCATCAGCAGGATTAACAGTGTTTAAAGCCACCTGATATTTGAGTGCAAGGTTGCCGTTGTTTTTAATCTTAAGATATGCAACCTGAGTTTTTCCGGGTTCCCAGAGAGTGTCGATGTTTACATTCTGAGCTTTGTCGCTGTTGTATGAACCGAAAATGGGTTCCTCGCTATCGCCGATGTCTTCGTAACTATCGCCGTCCCATAAGAGCAGATCAACATCAAGGTTACCTGCCATGATTTTGTTGCCTTTGCTTGATGCAGAATCTGTGAACCACGCAAAAGTTGAACCAATGAGCATTGCTACGCAAAGAAGAAGTGACATTGCACTTGCAAACAATGCTTTTTTTGTTGTTTTGTTACTTGTCATTTTCATTCTCCTCATTTATTGAATTTGCGGATGTTTCTTCTCCGTCTTTATGTGAATCAGCACTTTCGATGCTTTCATCATTTTGTGCTGGCGTCACCATTCCCATTTGCTCTTTGAGTTTCATGAGTTCTGACATCATTTCCTGAGACTTGATTCTTTCTGCCTCCAGTGCTTCACGCTCTGCTTTAAGTTCATCCATCTGTTCCTTCTTATATTTTCTGAATATTTTCACGGTGTTGAGACCCTGAATCAGTATCAGAAGCATAAAGGGAAGGAATATACATACGAAATAGCCGGGAGTTGTTTTCAGGAAAGTGAAAAATGTTCCGAGTTTTGGTATGTCAAAAACATACAATCCCTGAAACTGCGTGTATTTTACGGGGAGTTCGTCATCAACTCCTGTTGTTGTACCATAGGTGATAAAGCAGGGCTGTCCCTCTTCATTTGTTGTGAGAGAACGCACCTTATGGGTAAAGGTGTCTCCGAATGTGTCGGGATCCTCTGAGCGGTAGGAAATAATGTCACCGGGGTTTATGGTTGCCGGTGCAACTTCCTTTACAAACACCAGATCTCCTGCCGCGAAATCTGTTGCCTTCATTGAGTCAGAACGACAGATGAAGGCTTTGTAGCCAAACAAATCTCTGTCATTTCTGTCAAATGTTGTTACAGATACGACGGTGAATACCATCATGCATACAGCGATTGCAACAAGCAACCATGTAAACACATTTTTCAGTACGTTTAATACTTTCATTACTCTTCTCCTTATTCAAATTCTTTATTAAAATTATTCTTTTTCTGAACAGCAATTGCAGACACTTCAAACTGTAATGATGTATCTTTATATTCGTTATATTCGTTTTCCTCGCCCTTGGGGAAATGAAACCGTGCAACGAGATCCTGTTTTTCAAATCCGCTCAAAGAACCTAACAACTCTTTGTCATGTTCAAATTCACGTATACTGCCCGATGCCAGTTCAATGTTATTTTTATCCAATATGGTTACCTCGATTACTTCGCTGAGGTCACCTATAACGCTCGTAAAATTCAACTTGTAATATATTGCTTCCGCACCATTGTTTTTTATAAAGAATTTTTTTTCAACGGTAGTTCCCGGTTGGAATAAGGGATCTTCCTCATCAATAATTGCTTCACCGTTATTGAGATTGATTTTGATTTCTCCTGTGCTAAAATAGTTGTTTTCTATTTTAATTACTGTATAGGAAATAGCAAAACTGGTTATACAAAGTCCCAGGCAAAGAAGAATCAGAGTTACCACATTTACCTGAAGTTTTTTGTTAATAATCATATTTCACATCACCCTTTCTTTTTGCGTACCATAACACAGAATACTATTATAAGAATTCCGATAGCGACTGTCGCTATAAGGAGATAATTTGTATACCCATCTGATTTTTTTTCGTTTGTCGGATACTGTATGATGTTTTCATCCCGCATATTTTCGCTTATTTCCTTATAATTGGAAAATCTCGGGAGTGTTTCCACTACAATGCCGTCTTTTTCATAGGAAACTTTTGTGGTATTTTCATCTTGTACAGCCACAGTTATTTTATAAGTTGATTTATCATAACTTACTTCTTTGTCTTTTCCCTCATTTTGCAAGAGGTAGTATATGCAGGTCTCATTTTCTTTCAGACCGATATTTGAAAATGAAATGTACCCATCGTCATTCTTTACCGTTTCCAAAACTTTCCCCTCATCATCTTTCAGCGAGAAAGAAAAGTCATTTCCCCGTGGATACTGTCCGTCAAGCAACACCTCGGCTCTGAATTTTACATTTGCAACAGTTGGAAGTTCCTTTTTTTCTTTTGGATAGGAATTGTTGTCTTCAATAACTATCAGAAGGCTCACCTTTGCATCCGTTTTTGTCTCTATCTGAAAAGTCTTGCTTTTGCCTCCCGCAAGATAACCGCTATATGCATATTTCACATCACATTTTCTGATGGAATGGGGATATTCTTTTTTGTCCGTTTCTGTCATTTTGTCTGCAGACAACAAAACGCCCTCAGGAACTTTTTCTTCATCATATAAATATATGCTGTAACCAATATTTCCCCTGACATCATTTTTTAACTGTATACGCGTTTTACCTTTTTCAAGTTCAAGTTCAACCGATCCGTCATCCAGGGCTCCGGCACCTCTCCATGACAATGTGTTTCTCGTATATACCGCCGAGACATCTGAGTGTCTTAAATATGCAACACTTACACTACAGATAACAGCCAACACCACCAGAACGGCGATTATGATATATTTTTTACTCTTCAATCTGAAACCGCCTTTCCCGACATTAGTCAACCCATTTTGCAAAATCATTTACAAAGCGGACATAATGAGTGTTTGCTGCTTCAAATATTTCATAGTAGGCCCAGTATGTATTGTCACGGACATCTATAAAATCAATTAATTTTTCAAGATTATTATCAATATATTCCTTGTCCGGAATACGCTCAAGCATCCTGTTTACTATCGTAACTGCCTCAGCACGGGTTATGATATTATCAGGTCTCAGAGTTTGGTCGGGATAGCCCGAAACATATCCGTTTGCATATGCTTTTCTGATTGTTTCATATGACCAGTGAGAACTGTCAAAATCTGTAAAACTTATGTTTTCAGGTTCAATGGTACTCTCACTTCGCTTTTCAAAAAATCTCACGCAAATTACTGCAAACTCCGCTCTTGTTATATTATCGTCCGGTCTGAATTTGCCGTCATAGCCAAATATGATGTTTTCATCCTCGCATCGTGATATGTATCTTATAAACCAGTCTTCCGGCTTAACATCTGTAAAATCAGTCTGTGTCGAAACCAAATTATCCTCATTATAATCGGCAAAAATTCTCGCAAATATTGTTGCCGTCTCTGCTCTTGTAATTGGTTCTTCGGGTTCAAAATAGTCATTTGGTCTGCCGATTACATAGGCACGTCTCAAAAGTTTTGCAGCATCGTCATCCGGATCTGTGATGACATTGTCCGGATCTTCTACGTTACCTGCACCCGGTCTGAGTGTTCCTCCTCCGGTACCGCCCGGTCTTTCAGGCATATACCACCAGCAGAAATCAGCCTTCAGTTCTTTTTTCTGATATCTTTTTCCCTCAGGGTCAATTTCACTTATATTTCCAACAGAATTTTCAAGATATACCGTCAGTTTATAGACTAATCTCTTTTGTTTGGCAGGCAAATTGTAGGTAAGTGCCTCCGGTGTATCCTTCATCAGTCCGTCATACAGAGGTTCTTGCTCACCTTCCACGGAGACTCTGAGTTTCAAAACTTCCGCAAGAATTCCATACCCTGCCAGAACTTTGGCATTGAACATAACTTCTACATTCTTTTTGTGTGATATATTCAAAACATAATTTTTTGTAACTTCATCACCGGGCATCATATTCAAAGCAGTAAAAACTTTGTTGACGCTTTCATCATGTCCGTTTAAAACGATGGTCTCATCTGCAGCATACACAGGTGTCATACCAAACACCAGGCTCAGTATAAGGATGCAACATATAACAAAAGAGTGACTTTTTCTCCTTATAATGGACCGCATAATCTTCTCCTCCATATCATTTTCCTTTCGCTGTCATCCGGGTTTACTGTTCTTTTTCTACATTTTTTATCACTCTGTCATAAAGATTTTCCAACAGCATCTGAGTTTTTTCCCTGTCATTCCATATGGCATAATCAATTACATAGGCAATTATGGAATATATAAAAGTTTCTGCCTGGGACTCGGAACATCCAAAAATCTTAATCAATTCTTCGGCATACCTGTTATATAACAGGCGAAAACTCTTCGACTTATCACGCATACGTTCGCCATACACAGGACTTGTGGTAATCTGAATCGCAAGCCGAAGTTCGTATTTGTATTTTTCGGCTTCATCCAGGATGGTATCAAAATATACTCTGATTTTATCAACATGGTTCATGGTGTATTCCAAAAATGCATCAACAGTCTCTGACAGTCCATACTTACCTGCGCTGATCCATATTTCATCCTTGTTTTCAAACCAATAATAAAGACTGCTCTGAGAAAGATCTTCCTCTTTGCACAAATCACCTATTGAAGCATTTGAAAGACCTTTTCTGAGAAGGTATTCCCATGTTGTTTTAATAATCATTTTTTTCTTGTCGGACATATCCAAACTACCCATTCTTACTCATCTCTTTCCTATTTAATATACGAAAGCATTTATCATTGCATCACAGGCGTCAATCTATATCAGAAAAAATTATTAATATTTTATAGAACACTCGTTTTGTAACAGTCGTTACAATGGGTTTCAAAAAAATTTACACGACTACATCATAGTTTATCATATTCTCAATTATTGTACCACCCATAGCGCCTGATGTCAACAAATATCCCGCCATAAGAAAAAATTTCATTAATATGCATAAAAATATAGTAATGAAGCATATCAAATTTACTAATCCGCCAATAAAAACTTCAAATCCGGATTTCATGAAATGAACAGGAAAACAGGCTGAGCCTGCACCCATGTCGCGGGCATAGTTTCGTTAACATCAGATCTCGCGAACAAATTTTTGCGAATTTCCCTATATAGTGAAAAATTACCGAGCGCAAAAAATACGCTCGGTAATTAGTATAATTATCTTGATTTTACTCCTAAATAATACTTTTTGTCTATTCCTAAACTTTCTAAATATTCGTTACACAGTTTAATATCACCGTGATTATGATATTGCAATAATTCTGCATAAGCTCTGTCAAGCTCATAAAATGGTGATAATTTATATCCTGCAAGCTCTATCAGATAGTATGAATCTATTATATCAAGCATTAAAGATATGCAAAATGTAACAAGCGTTGACAAATTTGATCGTGATTTCCCTTTGCTAATAGAACTTAAAACAGACCTCGAAACATTTGTAACTCCTTCAAATTTTGATCTTTTATATGTATATTCCTAACTGAGATTACATTATCTTTATTTTCTTTAAATAATCTAATCATTTCATTGTGTAAAGTTTTGCATTCGGGTAAATTGTTTGAAAAATTACCCATAACAGACCTACACTAATGTTTTAGATAGTTTTGCGTTTGTGGATTCCTTTATGGTTAAGTATCTTTTCTCAAAATACCTAAATACTCCTCATAAGCAAACACACGATTACGATTTGCATTATTTGTCTGCACAAGTATTTCGCATTCTTCAAGTCTTTTTACACTTGCTGAAACGGTACTGAATGCAAGAGACAATTCTTCTGATGTTTTCTTTATGTCTATAATAGGGTTTTTTTCGAGATAATCAAAAATTTGTTTTGCAGTTTTTGAAGCTCTTCCCATTTGCTCTATAATTGCAACATTTTTATCGTGTAATTCAGATAATTTATTAATTGTTTCAACTGCATCTTCTGAAGATTCTTTGATTGCACGGAGAAAGAATTTTATCCATTGTTCATAATTGTTTTTATTTCTCACTTCACTCATACGATCATAATATTCAATTCGATTATTTTTAAGGTAATAGGAAATATAAAGTGCAGGAGTATTTAATCTTTTTTTCTCCATCAAAAACAGAGTAATTAACAATCTGCCTACACGACCATTACCATCCAAAAACGGATGTATTGTTTCAAACTGATAATGAATTAAAGCTGCCTGAATTAACAAATCTAATTCATCATCTGAATTTATATATTTTTCTAAATCAGACATTGCCTGTTTCATATCTTCGGGATTAGGCGGAATATACCGTGCGTTTTTTAATGTACTGCCTGAGCTACCTATCCAGTTTTGAGAATATCTGAATTCTCCGGGATTCTTTTCCTGACCTCGTACATCCTTCATCAAAACTTCGTGAGTTTCTTTTATAAGTCGATTGCAGAGTGGAAGAGAGTTTAGCCTTTCAAGAGCAAACTCGGTCGCTTTTATATAATTAATTACATCAACTACATTTTGATTTGCATTTTTTTCAATCAATGGATCTAATACATCTTCCAAAGTTGCCTGTGTTCCTTCAATCTGTGATGACAATAATGCTTCTTTACGCACATACATAGACACAAATAAATTCATATTGGGAATATAACTCGACAATGTATCTAATGTTGCTAAAGCCTTTGTTGCATCTGTAAGC
>JAZQJX010000067.1:0-45787 GCA_045541875.1 Clostridia bacterium
GTATAGGAAACTTCGTTCCTATACAGTAAAAAATAATTATATTGCCGTGCAAATTTTTTTGAAAAGCAAATTTGCTTTTCAAAAATGCACATGGCTTAAGAAAAGCGAATTTGCTCCGCACTCCCGCCGCAGGCGGTGCGGCGAAGCCGCTTTTCTTGCTGCTAAAATCAAAAATCTTAAAGTGTTACGGATGTGAATTTTTATGAAATCTACAACAGTAAAAGCAACGCTTGCCGCACTTATGGCACAGTTTATTTTCGGATTCAGTTTTATGTTCACAAAAATCGCTCTGAGATATGCAACTCCTCTTACTGTCATTGCAGACAGATACATAGTTGCATTTGTATCTCTCACCGTTTTGATGATTTTTAAAAAAGTGAATCTGAAATTTTCAAAAAACATTTTTAAACTTTTGGTCATGTCAGTTTTTCAGCCTGTTTTATATTTTCTGTTTGAAAGTTACGGAATTGAAATGACCACCAGCGGGTTTTCATCGGTTATGATTTCACTCATTCCTGTGGTTTCCCTGTTTGGCGGTATGATATTTCTGAAAGAATATCCCGCACCGCTGCAATATGCATTCACAGTTTTGTCTGTTCTGGGTGTTGTTGTGATGGCTGCATCGGGCAAAATGGACGGAACTGTTACTACCCTTGGAATAATCCTTCTTTTTGGTGCAGTTGTATCCTCTGTTGCCTATAACATTATGAGCAGGAAGATTTCAAGTGAATTTACTGCTTTGGAGCGTACCTATGCAATGACTTTTATAGGGCTTTTCACCTTTGTTTCAATTGCCTTTTTTGAAAATATCAAAAACCCCTGTGAGCTTGTTTCAAACTTTGGTTCATTGCCATATACACTTTCCATCATATATCTTGGCGTTGTTTCATCGGTTGTGGCATTTTTGTTTCTTAACTATGCAAACACACATCTGCCTGTTGCAAAAACCACGGTGTTTTCAAACATTACTACTGTCGTATCTGTCATAGCAGGAATACTGTTTCTCGATGAAAAACTCAGTTTGCAGACAGTTGTTTCTGCCCTTATGATAATTGTGGGCGTCTGGGGAGTTCAGGCGATAGGAGTCAAAAAGAAGAACTGAGAATAACAATAAATATGTGGGAAAGAGTATAGAAAACAGTAATTTTTGAAAAATGATATTTACAAAATCTTCGCTTGGTAGTATAATTGTGATATAAATTATGCTTTCGATAGAATTTAAGAAAAGAGGTCATAGTCATGAACAAACAGGCAATAGGCAAAACAATTGCAGAACTCAGAAAAGAAAAAGGTCTTACGCAAAATGCTCTTGCGGATCTTCTCGGCATCAGTAATAAAACAGTAAGCAAGTGGGAAAGCGGTCTCGGATATCCCGAAGTGACACAGTTTCCTGCAATAGCAAAGATTTTTGATGTTTCTGTTGATTATATAATGAACAACGGTGACGGCGGAATTGTTTTTGCAGGAAACATTCTTGTGGATAATGTTAAGATTATAGACAGTTATCCGAAAGAAACAATGCTTTCAAACATTCTCTCTTCTTCAAAAGCAGTTGGAGGATGCGTGCCCAACACGGCAATTGACATTGCCAAAATTGATCCTTCCGTAAATCTTGGTGCAATAGGGATGGTAGGTGACGATGATTTTGGAAAATATGTGTGTGACACTATGAAAGCCCACGGCATAAATGTTTCGGGTGTAAAGGTTTCATCCGAAGTTCCCACAAGTTACAGTGACGTTATGAGCGTTGAGTCAAACGGAATAAGAACTTTCTTCCACGACAGGGGAGCAAATAAAATCTTTTCACCTGATGATATTGACGTTGATTCATTAAACTGCACCATCTTCCACGCAGGCTACATTCTTCTTCTTGATGAATTTGATAAAGAAGATTCAGAATATGGCACAAAAATGGCAAAACTTCTTGCAAAAGTTCAGGAAAAGGGAATCAAAACATCAATAGATGTTGTTAGTGATACATCGGAAAAATTCCGTCAGAAAGTTGTTCCTGCACTCAAATATTGCAACTATGCAATAATGAATGAAACTGAGGGTGGCGGTGTTTCGGGACTTGAACCAAGAAACTCCGACGGAACAATAAATCTTGATAATATCCGAAAAACTCTTGAGATGTTCATGGAATGCGGAGTTAAGGATGTTGCAGTAATTCATTGTCCCGAGGGCGGATTTGCTCTTGACTCTGACGGCAATTTTGCCGCCGTTCCATCTCTCAGTCTTCCCAAAGGCTACATAAAGGGAAGTGTTGGTGCGGGTGATGCTTTCTGTGCAGCGTGCATCTATTGTCTCTATAAAGGTATTGACATAACAAAGATGCTCGAACTGGCATCTTGTGCAGCGGCTTGCAATCTTTCGGAAAGTGATTCCATAAGCGGAATGAAACCTCTTTGTGAAATTGAAAGAATGAACAAAGAAATGGAAAGAACAAAAGCAAACTGGTAAAAAATATAAAGGGTTGCCTCCATAATCATGTTGATTACGGAAGCAACCCTTGTTTGTTTGGGAATTTCTTATTCACTTTTTATAACGAGTTTTGCAGCACTTGGCAAAACATCAATATCAATATTTTTAACACCGTCAAACTTTTCACCGTCAATTGACCAGTCAATTCCGTCAGGCATTTCAAAGTGTACTTTGTTAGTTTTAAAAAACATAAAACAATCACTTTCAAAGTCGGAATTAAGAGCCCCAACAATAACTTTCATAAGATCTGCAGGACTTTTTGGCTTTTTAACAAGACACACTTCAAACTCGCCGTCGTTAAATCCGACTGCAGTTTCATTAAGACGGACAATTCCGCCAATAGATGTTGTGTTTGTAACGGCACCAAACAAAAACTCATCCTCGATTTTTTTGTCATAACTTTCAATTTTAACAGGAATTGCTTTTATGTTAGTAATATCTTTAATTCCCGCAAGAACGTACGCCATATGTCCCAGAAGCTTTTTCAGAGACTGGGGGGCATTGTAGGAAACGGAAGTGAATGCACCGAAAGATGCAATATAATTAAAGTGAGTTCCGTTAATCATTCCTACATCAATGTCAATGGGTGAACCGCTGATAGCAAGTTTTGCGGCTTCAAGCATGTCAGATGACAGACCAAGACTTCTTGCATAGTCATTGGTGCTGCCTGATGGGATATATCCGATGGGAACAGGGCATCCTGATAAAATCGCACCCGATACCGTTTCGTTAAGGGTACCGTCTCCGCCGGAACATACAATTATGTCATAGAGTTTACTCTCGCATCCTTCTTTTGCAAAAGACTTTGCATCTCCGATTGCTTTTGTAAGGCGAGTTGTTACAACGCACTCATTTTCTGACATAATATCAATGATATCAAAAAGCATGGACTTATTTTTAAGTTTTCCTGAATAGGGGTTGATAATAAGAAGTACTTTTTTCATAACAGAAAATTCCTTTCTCAATACACATCGGTATAATTATATTATAGCGGATGCAAAAAGTCAATATCACGCCATTCATGTATTTGACTTTTTGCCATATTTGTGATATTATTTATAAGATATTACATGAGAGGAACAATGATAATGATATATCCCATAAAAACGCAGCCTGTGTTCAAACAATACATCTGGGGCGGAGACAGTTTAAAGAAAAAATATAATAAGGCTGTACCTTTCGATACAGCCGCAGAAAGTTGGGAGATTTCCTGCCATAACGACGGACTTAGTCTTGTTGCAGATGGAGAATATAAAGGGAAAACGCTCAAAGAGGTAATATTTTCAAATAAAAAAGAGATGCTTGGAAGGGAAGATACACAGGTTTTCCCGCTTCTTGTGAAAATTCTTGATGCTAAAGATTCTCTTTCCGTTCAGGTTCATCCCGACAATGAATTTGCCGCAAAATATGAAAACGGTGAACTTGGAAAAACAGAAATGTGGTACATAATAGATGCAAAACCCGGAGCAAATCTTGTTTTTGGTCTTAAAGAGGGAACTACCCCTGAAATACTCAAAAAATCTATAGAAGATGGTACTTTGGAAGAACATCTTAATTATGTTCCTGTAAAAAAAGGAGACTATCTCTACATTCCCTCAGGTACAATTCATGCAATCCGTGACGGGATTTTAATTGCAGAGATTCAGCAAAGTTCAAATACAACCTACAGAGTGTATGATTATAACAGAGTGGACAAAGACGGAAACAAACGTCCTCTTCACGTTGAAAAAGCAGTTCTTGCAACAAACTATGAAAACATTGGAAATATTCCGGAGCCTTCCCCTGATGTTGAGATTCCCGGTGGGAAGTTTAAACAAATAGCAAAGTGTGAATATTTTACCGTTGAAAAATATGAAACGAAAACCATTGTTGAAATAGAAAAAGGGACAGAACAATTTGAGATGCTCGTTTTTACCGATGGAAAAGGTAAAATCATATATGATGAAAGGGAGTATGATTTTCTTGCGGGTGACAGTTTCTTCATTCCTGCAGCAATGGAAAAATATACAGTCTCAGGCGAATGTGAATTTTTGAGATCTTTTGAATAAAGAAGTTGCATACATACAAGAAATTTTAAGGAGTAACACAAAATGAACGACAAAAAAACCATATTTTCAGGCATACAACCCACAGGTTGTATCACACTGGGGAATTACCTCGGTGCATTAAAAAACTGGGTAAATCTTCAAAATGATTATAACTGCATTTTTTCAGTGGTTGACCTTCACTCCATAACGGTGCGTCAGGACAGCGCTCAACTGAGAAAAAGATGTATGGATTTTCTCACACAATATCTTGCATGCGGAATAGACGGAGAGGAAAACATAGTGTTTTTCCAATCCCATGTTCCGGCACATGCTGAACTTGCTTGGATTCTCAATTGCTTTACCTATATGGGTGAACTAAGCCGTATGACACAGTTTAAGGATAAATCTTCAAAGCATGCAGATAATATAAACGCAGGTCTTTTTACCTATCCTGTTTTAATGGCAGCAGATATCCTGCTTTATCAGACAGATTTGGTTCCTGTGGGAATTGACCAGAAACAACATCTTGAACTTGCACGTGACATTGCAATTCGTTTTAACGGTGTATTTGGAGATGTGTTCAAAGTTCCCGAGGGCTATATCCCCAAAGAAGCGGCAAGAATAATGAGTCTTCAGGATCCTACATCAAAAATGAGTAAGTCTGATCCTAATGTAAACGGATTCATTTCAATTTTAGATGATCCCGATACCATCAGAAGAAAATTCAAACGTGCTGTGACAGACTCCGAAGGTGAAATTGTATTCAGAGAAGGTAAACACGGTGTAAATAATCTTTTGAATATCTATTCTGCAGTGACAAATCAGAGTGTTGAAAAAAGTGTTAATGAGTTTTCAGGTCTTGGCTACGGTGAACTCAAAGAAAGAGTTGCCCAGGCTGTAATTGAAGAACTCAGACCAATGCAGGAAAGATACGCAGATCTTTGTAAAAATAAGGATTACATAAACAAACTCTACACAGAAGGCGCGCAGCGTGCTGCATACCTTGCATCCAAAACTCTTCGCAAGGTACACAGAAAACTTGGCTATGTAGACAGATAAAACGTGAGGTCTTGTATGGATATTAAAACTTTGGTTCTGTGCTTTTCAATAGCATTTGCAATCAGTCTGGCGGCAACGCCTTTTGTTAAAAATCTTGCATATAAAATAGGAGCGGTAGATGTTCCTGATGATGAGCGCCGTATTCATAAAAAACCGATACCGCGTCTTGGCGGACTTGCAATTTTTTACGGATTCCTCATTGCAGTATTGTGTTTTGCAAAATTTGATCAGCAACTTAAGGGTATCATCATAGGCTCACTCATAATTGTGGGAGTCAGCATTATTGATGACGTAAAGCAACTCAGGGCTTTAATAAAACTTGTTGCACAAATCCTTGCAGCACTTGTTGCGGTGGTTCACAATGTGAGAATAAGCGCCATAAGTGTTCCTGCCTTTATTTCAGAGACAGGAATTGTGGAACTTGGAATGCTCAGTATTCCTGTAACCGTCATATGGATAATTGCAGTTACAAATGCAGTTAACCTCATAGACGGGCTTGACGGTCTTGCGGTTGGTGTTTCTTCCATTGCATCATTTTCTCTTTTCTTCATTGCAATTCTCGGTGGAGAACAGGATGTTGCAATTATAGCGGCGGCACTTGCAGGCGGATGCCTTGGCTTTATGCCTTACAACTTTAACCCTGCGAAAATATTCATGGGTGACACAGGTTCCCAGTTTCTCGGATATATGCTTTCTGTAATATGCATTCAAGGGCTTTTCAAAGGCTATGCGGTAATTTCCTTCATAGTTCCATTTCTTATTATGGCACTTCCCCTGTTTGATACCTGTTTTGCAATTATCCGCAGAGCAATCAACCACAAACCCATAATGGGTGCAGACAGAGGCCATCTTCATCACAGACTTCTCGACAGCGGATTTTCGCAGAAGGAAACTGTTGCAATTCTATATGTAATAACAACAATCCTCGGTCTCAGTGCAGTTCTGGTTCTTGAAAGAGGTTCATATGTTGCAGGACTTCTTCTTACTGTCGCTGTGGGCTGTGCTTTTGGCATATATAAACTTTTCAGAAAAAGATTTAACCGCAAGAGGGCAGAAGCACTTGCTGAAAAGGAACAATCAAATCCTGAAAGAAAATAAAAATAAAAACCATTGTTATCAAAGTATGGATAGCAATGGTTTTTTTGTTCATATTGATTTGCCGAACTATTCCCGAAGACAATTTTTATTTTCTTATTGCCCCGATTACAGAAAAGACAATAAATACAAAAAGATTAACAAGTGTTACCGAGGAGCCTGCAGGAACTGAGTCAAAAATAATGGAAAGACAAAATCCTGTGAGAAAGCAAAATGAAGCGACTATAACAGAACTTACAGTAACTGAAAAGAATGATTTAAAAACTCTCATAGAAGATAGGGCAGGGAAAACAATAAGAGCCGATATTAAAAGAGCACCCATAAGTCTCATGCCGATAACAACTGTGACAGACACCAATATTGCAACTATGGTGTTGTAAAAATTTACTTTCATCCCCGTTGCCCTTGAGAATTCTTCGTCAAACGTGACAGAAAAAATACGGCTGTACAAAAGGATGAAAATGACCATTACCGCCAGAGAAAGAACAACCGATAAAATAACGTCGTTTCTTTCAACAGCATATAAACTCCCGATAAGATAACTGTTCATATCGGTTCCTGAACCGAAGTATGATATAAGAAGAATACCAATAGCCAGAGAAGAACTTGAAATGATTGCAATGAGGGAATCACCCTTTATAATTTTTCCGCCAAAACGCAAAAGAAGTATTGATGCAAGCGCCACAAGAGGAATTGCAACTTTCAGGGGTGCAAATCCAAGTACGGATGCAAGAGCCAGCGCACCAAAACTTATGTGTGAAAGTCCGTCACCAATCATGGAATATCTTTTTAAAACAAGAATAACTCCCAGAATTGATGCACACAAAGACACGCATAGTCCCACAATGAGTCCGTAACTTAAAAACTGATATGAAAATATATCCGATATAATCTCTCTCATATGTTTCTCTCCCAGAATCCTCCGTTTTCAGCAGCGAGTTTATAATCTGAACTTTTTCCCGAAAACATGGTTTTTTGCTGACCAAGATGGAGGATATGTTTTGAATTTTTAATAACTCTTTTAATATCGTGGGAAATCATAATTATTGTAATTCCGTCTTTGTTGAGTTTGTCAATGATTTCATACATTTCCTGTGTGGCAATTGAGTCAAGACCGTTGACAGGCTCATCCAAAACAAGCACCTTCTGCGATGCGCAAATTGCTCTTGCAAGGAGTACCCGTTGTTTTTGACCACCCGAAAGATCCTGAAAACTTTTTTTTGAAAGGTGGTCAATTTCAAGTTTCTTCATTGCCTCCATTGCTTTTTGCTTGTCTTTTTTTGAGTAAAAAGGCTTAAATACCGATCCTGATATTGTGCCTGAAATAACCACTTCCCTTACTGATGCGGGAAAATCTTTCTGAACGGGAGTTTGCTGAGGCAGATATCCTATTTTTTCAAGACCTGTTCCGCTTTTTGTAAGAATACTTCCGCTGTCAATTTTTTTAAGACCGAGAAGCCCTTTTAAAAGTGTGGTTTTTCCGGTACCGTTTTCTCCCACAATGCAAAGATAATCGCCCTCTTCAATTTTAAGACTTAGATTGCTGATTACTCTTTTGCCCTCGTAGGACATATTCAGATTATTTAAAGTTATAAGAGACATATTATAAAAGAGCCTCCTTTAAGTTCCTGATGTTTTGATTCATCAGGTCAATATACGTTTTTCCTTTTTCAAAATCTTCATTTCCTATGCTCTGGCAGGAATGAAGAACCAAAATTTCTGCACCTGTTTCCCCTGAAATTGCATTTGCAACTCTTTTGTCGGATTGCTCGGTGCAAAAAATGACACCAATTTTGTCTTCCCTGATTTTGTCAATAATTTTTATCATATCCGATGGATTTGCTTCGCTTTCGTGTCCGCATCCGGGTATGGCTGATAAATAACTAACGTCAATGTATTCAGTAAGATAAAGATAAGGGAAACGGTCTCCCACAATCAGAGTATCATTTTTAAGATTATCTCTGATATGTGTTAACTCATTTTTCAAAGTTTTGATTTTTTCTATATAGTTTCTGGCATTCTCTCTGTATGCATCGGAATTTTCAATGTCTTTTTCACACATTGCGCCGCATATGGCATCAATCATCAAAAGAGCATTATCAGGATTTAACCATATATGTTCATCATATCCCGAACCAAATTCACATTCGTCGTGATTGTGACCGTGATGAGAGTGAGAGTGGGTGTGGCCGCTGCTTTCCTTTTTTATGAGTGTTACATAATTTGCAAGAGGCACTTTCACTATGTCCTTTGCATCTTCAAGTTCCGTGATTTCGTGAATCCACACATCTGATTCGCCGCCGTTATATATAAACACATCCGATTCCGTAATTCTTTTTATATCAGAAAACGATGGCTCATATCCGTGATATTCGCTTCCGGGTTTCATTATCATATTAACATCGCAAAGACCGCCTGAAATGGCTCTTGCAAAATCGTATTGAACAAAGTTTACGGCAGTAACTGTCATTTTGTCATTTGCTATGTTATCTTTTTGAACACAGCCTGTGCACAGGCACAAAAGCACAGAAAGAACCATACATGCTATTAATTTTTTCAAAGATAAGTTTTTCATAACAGAATCCTTTTGTATGCTATTTGCCGTTGCAATTATCGCAAAGTCCGTAAAGAGTTGTTTTTCCAATATCCAGAAAAAACTTGTGTTCGTCTTTTATATGATCTTTAAATGAATCCATCAAATGACAGTCCATATGAATAAGCGTTCCGCAACCGGTACACTTGAGATGAAAATGGTGATTGCACTCTTCCTGATTCTCGCTATATTGATACAAAGCCCCTTCAGAATTTGAGCCGATATATTTTTTTATAAGCCCTTCTTTTTCAAATTTGGAAAGAGTTCGGTATACGGTTGCCTCACCGAGATTCACTTCGGGCATCCTTATAAGTTCCTTTGCGCTGAAACATTTTTGGGGACATTCCTTGAAAATGTTTAACAAACTTATTCTTTGTTTTGTATTATATCCTCTGGTTTCCATATTCCACCTCGAATTTGATAGTGATTATCATTTTCAAATTGTAACATAAAATCCACTAAATGTCAATCAATAGATAAATATAAACTTATTGTTAATTTTTAACTCTAAATATTGAAAAAATTTTTTTGTTAATATATAATAAAAATAATAATAGAGTATTATGGGTAGTATTTGTATGCAGGGAGAAAAACAATGAAACAATATTTTAAATATATAAAACCTCATATTCTTTTCTTTATTTTCGGGCCAATTTTTATGATAACGGAAGTTGTGGGAGAAGTGCTTATGCCAAAACTCATTTCCGTCATAATAGACTCAGGTGTTTCAAAAGGCGACCTTTCATCTGTTGCTGCAACGGGAATTATGATGATTTTTGTTGCTGTTATGATGATGGCAGGCGGAGTTTTAGGAAACTATTTTGCAGTCAGGGCATCAGTTGGCTTTGCCACAAACCTAAGGTCAGACCTTTTCAAAAAGGTGCAGAAGTTTTCCTTTAAAAACATTGATGAATTCTCAACAGGTTCCCTTGTAACCCGACTCACAAATGATATAACACAGATGCAAAATGTCATCAGAATGAGCCTCGTAATGCTTCTTCGTGCTCCCGGAATGCTTATCGGCGCACTTATTATGGCAATAAGCATAAACAGGTCTCTTGCAACAGTAATTGCAATTGTAATCCCCATTCTTGCCACAGCCATAATAACCATAATGGTAAAGGCTTTCCCAAGATTTAACATTATGCAGAAAAAACTTGACAAGGTAAATTCTGACATTCAGGAGAATCTTACCAACGTGAGAGTTGTAAAATCCTTTGTAAGGACAGATTACGAAAATGAAAAATTCTCAAAGTCAAACCGTGACCTGAGGGATTCAACTCTGAGAGCAATGTATCTTGTCATAAAAAACGGCCCTGTTATGACTCTTATGATGAATATCACGACTCTTGCCGTTGTCTGGACGGGTGGAAATTTCATAATAAAGGGAAGTATGGAGGTTGGTGAACTTACTGCATTTACAACCTACATCGTTCAGATTTTAATGTCTCTTATGATGGTTTCAATGATAATTTTAAACGCATCCCGTGCTCTGGCATCCTCAAAGAGAATAAAAGAAGTTTTAAATGCCAAATCTGACATAACCGATGATAATGCTAAAGAAAAAGACAAGAAAATAGAAAAGGGAATTGTTGAATTTAAAAATGTAAGTTTCAGTTATAATCCCTCATCTTCCCTAAAAATTCTCAATGACGTAAGTTTTCGTATAAATTCCGGCGAAACTCTTGGAATTATAGGAGCAACGGGTTCAGGGAAAACAAGTCTTGTTCAACTGATTCCGAGACTGTATGATGTGACAGACGGTGAAATTCTGATAGACGGCACAGATGTGAGAGACTATTCTCTCTACAATCTCCGTGAGGGAGTTGCAATGGTTCTTCAGAAAAATACTCTCTTCTCCGGAACAATTGAGGAGAATCTGCGTTGGGGAAAAGAAGATGCAACAGACGAAGAACTCACCCGCTTCACAACCTACGCTCAGGCACATTCTTTCATAACATCTTTCAAAGACGGATATGAGACAGAACTCGGTCAGGGAGGCGTTAATGTGTCAGGCGGTCAGAAACAAAGACTCTGCATTGCAAGAGCCCTCATAAAAAGTCCTAAAATACTTATTCTTGATGACAGTACAAGTGCAGTAGACACTGCCACAGAAACAAGAATAAGGGAAAGTTTTTCAAATGACCTCAGAGACACAACCAAAATAATAATTGCTCAGAGAATCACATCTGTTATGGATGCAGACAAAATTCTTGTGATAGATGACGGAAAAATAGTGGGAGAGGGAACGCACAGAGAACTTCTTGAAACTAATGCCCACTATCAGGAAATATATTATTCTCAGAAAGACAAGGAGGCGAATGCATAATGGATATGTCAAAAAAAGAACGCCTCATAAAACGCTATAGCGCAAAAACTTTTAATATGCCCAATATGCCAAAGGGCCCGGGGGGCCCGGGACGACGGGGCAGACAAATGGGAAAAGGCGGCAAGCCTAAAGATACCATGGCTGTAATAAAAAGGCTTTTTGGCTATATTGCAAATGACAAACTTAAGATTGCTGCATCATTTTTGTGCGTGATAGTAACTGCCATATCAACCCTTGCAGGTTCATATATGCTTCGCCCCATAATAAATAACTATATTATTCCCGGCGATGTCAAAGGCCTGTTTATGGCATTGATGTTTATGGCTGTCATATACCTTGCAGGTGTTGCATCATCATACATTCAGTCAAAAATAATGATAGGCATATCCCAAAGAGCCCTTTGCCGCATAAGAGAAGATTTGTTTTTCAAAATGCAAAAACTTCCCGTAAGGTTTTTTGACACCAACACAAACGGAGAAATTATGAGCCGATTCACAAATGATGTGGACACCATTGGCGAAATGCTCAATTCAACAATTATTTCTCTTTTTTCAGGGATAATAACCATTGTCGGAACATTTTCTCTTATGATATACACCAATTGGATGCTTGCCATCATCACAATAGTAATGATACCTGTGTTTATTCGTGTTGCCACATTTCTTGCAGGGAAAAACCGTAAAAACTTTTCCGAGCAACAAAAGGCTTTGGGGGCTGTGAACGGATATATTGAAGAAACAGTTTCAGGACAGAAAGTTGTAAAGGTTTTCAATCACGAAAAAAGAGCAGAAGAAGAGTTTGACATTCTCAATGAAGAACTTTGCCAAAGACAAACCAAAGCGCAGTTTTTCGGCTCAATGATGGGGCCTGTGATGGGTAATTTGAGTCAGATTAACTATTCTTTAACTGCATTAATCGGTGGACTTATGTGTATAGTTCGGGGGTTTGATGTTGGCGGACTTGCGGTTTTTGTAAACTATTCACGACAGTTCAGCCGTCCCATAAATGAACTTTCCATGCAGGTAACAAACATTTTTTCAGCCCTTTCGGGTGCAGAAAGAGTTTTTGCAATTATGGATGAAAAGGCAGAATCTGATATTGACGATAAACCCTCAATCGGTGAGGTATTCGGAAAAGTGGAACTTAAAAACGTATCCTTTGGCTACAATCCCGACAGGATGGTTTTAAAAAATATAAACCTTGTTGCAGAAAAGGGGAAAAAGGTGGCGTTTGTGGGTTCGACAGGTGCGGGAAAAACAACAGTTACAAACCTCATAAGCCGTTTTTACGACATAGAAGAGGGCGAAATTCTTTTTGACGGAAAAGATATCAGAGACTACAACAAGTACAGCCTCAGAAAGAATATCGCCATGGTACTTCAGGACACTCATCTTTTCACAGGAACCGTAATGGAAAATATAAGATACGGAAGACTTGAAGCAACTGATGACGAGGTTATAGAGGCTGCAAAAACTGCAAGCGCTCATTCTTTCATTATGAGACTTCCCGATGGCTACAATACAATACTTGAAGGTGACGGAGCAAACCTTAGTCAGGGGCAAAGACAACTTTTAAACATTGCAAGAGCGGCAATTTCAAAAGCGCCCATTCTGATTCTTGATGAGGCAACAAGTTCTGTAGATACAAGAACAGAGAAACACATAGAACACGGTATGGACAGACTGATGAAAAACCGCACAACTTTCATAATTGCCCACCGTCTTTCCACCATAAGGAATGCTGACACCATACTTGTGCTTGAAAACGGTGAAGTGATAGAGAGGGGAACACATAACGAACTTCTCGGACTTGAAGGAAGATATTACGAACTCTACACAGGAATGGCAGAACTTGATTAGTAACAAAATAACCCATACTCTCATATAATGGAAGTAAATCTTATAAAGATTTATTGACTATAAGGAGGTATGGGTTTTGTTTTTCAGAAATATCCTAAAAAAATTGTGGGGATTTTGTATTCTTAGTTTTGTTCTCGGTATGTTTCTCGCCTTTATAATGCCTCCATTGATAATTGCAATAATCGAAGGAATTTTACTTGTAATGCTATGCATAGCAATATATTGTACAGGGAGGTAGGTAAGTATGAAAATAGTTGTATGGAACGCACCTTCGTTTTTTAAAGGTATACTCAAAAAACTTTTCAGAGTTAAAGATTAATTTCCAAATATTGACAAAAATCATTTGTTGTGATAAGTTCTAAGTAACTGAAAACAGCAAAAGGAACAGATGATTATGAATATAAAAAAACTTACGGCAATTCTTTTGTCTGTCATTTTTGTTTTATCTTTTGCATCGTGCGAAAAAAAGGATATGGCATCAAAAGAGAGTGAAGAAAATAATAAAACCATAACAGTCCTTGCTTTGGGTGACAACCTTTTGCATATGCCTGTAATTGAAGATAGCAAAAAAGAAGACGGAAGTTATGATTTTTCTCATATCTACAAAAATCTTCAGCCTCAGATAAAATCGGCAGATATAGCCGTAATAGGGCAGGAAACTGTTTTTGCGGGAGAAGAATATGAATATAGCGGATATCCTCTTTTCAATTCCCCCTCCGATGCCGGAAAAACCCTTGCCAAAGAAGGCTTTGATGTAATTTTGCATGCATCAAACCATGTTCTTGACAAATGGGCGCTCGGTGTCGAAAACACGCTTAAATTCTGGGATGAATACCCTGAAATTACAGTTCTTGGAATCAATCACACACCGGCTGAGCAAAAGGTGCCGAAAATTGCAAATATCAAAGGTGCAAAAATCGCTCTTTTGAACTATACATACGGAACAAACAGCCTGACTTTGCCTGCAGGCAAGGAATATATGGTGAATTATATTGACGAAGAAAAGATAAAAAAGGACGCCGAATTTGCAAATAAATGTGCAGACTTCACCATTGCCTTTATGCATTGGGGAGTTGAGAATATGACAGATGTTCAACCCTCTCAGAAAGACTTGGCAAAAAAGATGTGCGAAATGGGTGTTGATCTTATAATCGGTTCTCATCCCCACGTCATAGGACCTGTTGAATGGATTGAATCTGAAAATGGCAACCGTATGCTTGTATACTATTCTCTCGGAAACTTTGTTTCAAGACAACTTGAAGAAAAGAACCTTCTCGGTGGCCTTGCAGATGTAAAACTCATCTGTGACGGAGAAAAAGTTACAATAGACGAGTTTTCCTTTGTCCCCGTAGTGACATATTACGACAAAGATTATAAAAACTTTACGGTATACAAACTAAAAAATATGCCCAATAGTGCATTTTCATCTCACGGACTTACCAATCACGGAATCAATGTATCAAAAGACGGATACAAAAAAATTGCAGAAGAAGTATTTGACGGATATGATAAGACGATGATCGATATGGAATAATAGATTGTTCCGATAAATAGAAAACAGAAGTGTATAATAATTATGTTTTAGTCCGACCTCCAAAAGTCAGAAAAAAGTCTGACGATTCGGAGGTCGGTTCATTTATGTCCATGTTTTCATTATTATTACAAATGCAAAAATATATTGACCTGGCGGTATTACAGTTGTAATATGTATATATAATGAAAATTTTGGAGGAAATTAGAAATGGTACATATTGCAGCATCAGAGATTGTGATAATGAAAGAATTGTGGAAAGAATCTCCCTTAACTTCAAGAGAGATTATAGACAGGATAGATGATAAGTCCGACTGGAATGCCAAAACTGTCCACACCCTGATTTCAAGGCTTTGTAAAAAAGGCGCTGTAAGGTCTGAAAAAATAGAGGGAACACCTTTTTATAATTATTACGCCTGTATCAGCGAAGATGAGTGTGCAAAAGAGGAAGCACGTTCTTTTATAGACAGGATGTTTTCGGGATCTGTGAAAAAGTTTGTTTCTGCTTTTGTCCAGGATGGAAATGTGTCCAGAGAAGAGATTTCAGAACTGAGAAAAATGCTTGAAAAGTATGAAAATGGTGATCGCGAATGACAGGTGAATTTTTAAAACAACTTATCTCAGCGTCTTTAATGGGAACAATAGCGATTATAGCGGTTGTAATAATGAAAAAGATTCTTGAGCCAAAATTGTCCCCAAAGGCACATTTGTTTGTGTGGCTTCCGGTGATTTTGAGGCTTGTTTTTCATGTTGATTTTAAGACTTCCGTAAGTTTGTATAATTATATTCCCGAAAAGACCTATGAAAGAGTGTATATGACTTTTGAGAAGGTCAGTGTCACACCGGTGTCAACCGATGTTAACATAAGCCCTGCTTTTTTCATTTGGCTGATTGGTACACTTTTATGTGTTATGATTCCCTTGATTTCATATATACGGTTTTTAAAACATATAAAAGCAGAAAGTTCAGAGGATTCACGCTTTGATTGTGTAGCAATAGATATGGGAATTTTGTGTAAGATGAGAAAACTTCCCGTAATAAAGATTTGCACACAATCTATGTCGCCTATGGTGACGGGGTTTTTAAAGCCTATACTGTTGATTCCAAAGTGGACAGTTGACGTCTTGTCAGATGAACAGATGAGAATTGTGTTTATTCATGAATACATTCATCTGAAAAGGGGAGACCGTTTCGTAAATCTTGGTTTAATACTATTATGTGCTATGCACTGGTTTAATCCGTTTGTCTGGATAATGGCGTCTGCTATCAGAAAAGATATGGAAAATGTGTGTGATGAACAGGTTCTTAAAACAATGGATTCCAACAATCCCGGAGTTTATGGAAAAACTCTTCTCGACCTTGCTGAATGGTCGTCGGAAAGTGAGCCATCAGTATTTGTTTCTCCAATGGCAAGCCACAAGAAAACTTTGCGTCAGAGAGTGCGGATTCTTATGGGTTTTGGGAAAAAACGTATGGGAGCATCAGTTCTTCCCCTTGTTATTGTTATGAGTGTGACGCTGCTTACCGGAGCAATGGCTCAGGATACACAGGATGTTGCAGAACTTATATCTGAAAGTATTACTCATGAATCAAATGTGGCTGATGGGGTGCCGGAATTTAATGAAATACCATCTGATTCAGACATTGCAAAAAGCAGTACATACGAAAATAACATGGCTGAGACAGGAAATGAGACAAGACAAGACGAGGGTTCGGCAAAATCTGATGATATATCAGACGTTGTCAATAATGGCGGGAACATAGAGATAAACGATTCTGAAAAGACCGAATCGAAAGACAATACCATGACTTTGCCGTCAGAGGATTCAGAGCCATCATCAACAGAGGATAATAAAAACCGACACCCTGATAAAAGTGAGGAATATTCTGACGAAAAAGTATATACATATTCCTCTCAAAACGCAGTAGGAAAGTTCAGCGCCGACAAGAAAAAGAGCGGATTTGCTTCTGACGACGGTGAAATAAGAATAGATACCATCGGACTCATTTCCTCAGATGAGAGTTCGCTTCACGGATATTTTAATGTATATAAAGACGGCGAACTTGTAGGGGAAAGTATACGTGCATATGTAAATTCATCACCGTCCGCACTAACTTTTTCAGATGTTGATGGCGATTTGGATTATTCCTTTAAGGTTAAGACTAAAACAATAGATTAAATATTTTATAACATTTTTATGACATAATATTACAGTTTTATTAAAATCTGAAAAACTTGTTGACACAATTGGTACTACAATTGTAATATGTATGTGTACTACACGTGTAATACCGAAAAGGAGGATGCATTATGAAAAAAATAACAAGTGTTTTAGTGATTCTGATTTTAATTATTCAGGCAATTGGGTGCAGTGCTTTTGCAGAAAATGCCGTATCTGTATCAAACGGAGTAAAAATATATACTCTTGAGACATTCGATGATTTCAATCCGTCTTACAGCGGCGGTGTTGGGGTTGAATATCCTTTAAATGACAGAGTATATTCATTTGAACTTTTAAAAAGTGATATAGGGTATATACAAGAAGTGTTTTCATCTTCTAACCTTGAATATAATGCCCAAAAAACTCTGTCTGAAATAAATGCAGGCAATTATGGCATTAGCGGGAGCGCAAAGATTGACTTTGTGGAAGATGACACTAATTTTAGATGGATTATATACTTTGGTGATGAAGAAGTAAGGATTATAAGAATATATCTTTCATTTTCAGAAAATGAAAGCCACCATATGTCAATGGGAGTATTCAAATTCAAAAATCCTGAATCTTTCAAGACAATTTCAGATTTGATGCTTGGATATACAAAAAGTGCAGAATATAAGGAAAGCCCTGAAAGAAGGGGAAAACCGGTTTATGACTTTAAAGAATTGTGTGGCTACAAAATCCCGTATAACAATGGGTATGTAACCTGGGGATTTTGCAGTTATAAAGAAGAGGGCGATCAAACCGAAAGAACATATTCATATCTTGACCTGTTCGGTGAGGGCAGAGATTTAATTCTGATATCAGACAAAACCTCTGACCATGCCATAAACTTTGACGGTAAAACAATGTATTGCCCGAACGATTCTGATGTATACATTCTTGAGGATGAAAGCATAAACTGGGCGTATACCTGGTCGGTTGTGCCCACTCTTGACAATGACAGAAAGATTAATTCTCTCAAACTATACGAAACTCACCTGAAATCATCACAAAAAAGAGAACTGATATATTCTGATGAGCAATTATCAGATGTTCCTCTGGTGGACTATGAAGGTTTTGAATTTTTGACAGAATCTGAGGAATCGAAAGATTCTGTGAAAGAGGAAAGCAAAAATACAACTGAAAAAGAGCCACAGGAAAACAATAATTCCGAACTCAAAGAAGATCCTCTCACATATATTGCTTCCGATTCCTACAGCGTGGACAGTGTAACATATACATACTTAAGCGGAGGCACGGTAAAAGAGATAGTAAAAAGAAAAAATCAGTTAAACACCGGAGATATGGCAAAGAAAATACATTCCCTTATAAAAAGCGGAACTTTTGAGCTCATAGAAAAAAGACCTGACAAGCCGGGTCGTATGGTAGTTCAGATACTATTTGAAAATGAAGACGGAAAAGAAAGTTTCTATATGTGTGTATATGAAAACTGTATAGAGATTTTTGGAAGAAAGAATCTTTCATTTGAACAGTATTATATATCCTCTGGCATAAATCTTATTGACGGATTTGACAGACTTTTCAAAGATTGGGTAACAGAGGAAGAAACAGATTTTATAAAGTATCAGGATATTACACTTTTAAAGCCAAGATACATCGCTGAATTTGAAATTATTCCCGATAAATCACAGAAAGAAACATGGATAGGAGAACTTTGTGAGAACGGCAAGGTAAAGGCAGTCATCAATTATGACAAAAATGAACGTTCATGGATAACTCTTTCAGGAAACGGGAAATCATATACTCTTGTTGAGGAATATTATAACTGGACCGGCGATAATGTGTATGTTACCGATAACATAGGTATAGATAATAACACTCCCATACCACATCGCTTTGAAAAAGGCGGAGCAATCAAACTTAACTGGGACAGATGGATTGATTATAATCGCAGTGATGATTTAACTGTTTTAATATATCAAAAAACAGACTCGTCAAAATCAGCAAGTCCTGAAAATATTAATATGAATTCACCTGTAGGAAGCGAAATAAAGATAGAAAAAATATCAGAGATGAAAGACCTTACCATCCCTGATGAAACTCCCATAAGAGAAACCGAAAGACCAAATCAGGTGTTTACAGACGTTACTCCTGACCACTGGGCTTTTGATAATGTTGGAAGATTCTATTATGCAGGAATTGTCAGGGGTATTGGCTCAGGACTTTGTGCACCCGATGATTATATAACCTATGAGCATTTTTCACTTTTACTGAAAAGATTGTTTTTCTATCAGGCACAAAACACATCATCTGCACCGGCACTTCGCCAGTATGTCATTGCTGAACTTGTAAAGGCGTGCGGACTTGGAGAGGGAGATGAGGAAAACGAGCACATTCTTGATGATTTTTCAGATAACACTCTGCTGAATTCACAAACCCGCTCTTATGTTCAGAGAGCCGTTGAAGAAGGGCTGGTTGAAGGATATGGCGGAAAACTTCATGTCAATGATAAACTTACAAGGGCAGAAGCAATAACCCTTTTATACAGAGCGATAAAAATCGTATATGGGATAACTGATGAGGATTTGCCGGAGCATTATAAACTTATAATAAATTCAGATAATGGTGAATATCTCACTCTGACTGCATCTGAACTTTCAGGACTCAAAATAAAAAATCCCCAATCTGATGGGGAAGAATATCTTGTATATGTAACTGATGAAGAACGTCTTGACGGAAAGATGATAGTATCATCAGGGAAAAATGCAGTTGATGATACGTATATATATGCAGTATGCGAATGTGATAATGATGTGTATACAGTTGAGAGCCGTTCAATATATTTTGTAAACAAAAATTCACATGGATATGTCTACAGGGTATATATGGACATATATAAAAACGGACAGCCCGTATATATTAATCAATATATGACTGCCGACTGTGTTATCTCTGACAGTGAAGCATGGCTTAAATGGGGAGTTTCAATAGAAATGTACTTTAAAAAATTATTGTCAGATAACGGAAAGAATCCGTCAATACCTGAGATTCAGCCTCGGGATAAGGACTTGCAGGAACAGGAAAAATGGGCTGACGGAAAGACATATTTTTCACACGGATATCTTAAAAATCTTAAAGGTCCTGCCATAATTGATGATATGTATAATCTTCCTGAGGGAAATATGACAGTTACCTTTACGCCAAAGGGTGATGAGGTGAAGGTTGAGGGTGAATTTACAGCACCGACTGTATCTTCTCAGATTTCTCAGTTTATGTTTGAACTTACTGAGGTTATAAATATTGATAAATCCGCAGTGTCAGGAAAATTCAATATATACTCAGACGGAATCCCCGTAGCGGAGGGCGTTTCAGGTATGGTTTTCGGGGTAGATGCTAATCTGGGAGAATATCTGACATTTTCCACAGATGACGGACTCTGGAATCTGAGTGTGAAGATATCGGAAATAGGTCAGTAAGAAAACATTTATACAATAACACATAATAATAAAAAGGTTGTCTCCGTGGAGACAACCTTTTTAAATGTGTTTTGATTATTAATACATTCCCATTCCGCCGCCGGGCATACCGCCTGCGGGAGCAACATTTGCATTGGGATCTTCTTTGTCTGCAACAATACTTTCTGTTGTAAGAACCATACTTGCAACTGATGCAGCGTTCTGAAGTGCGCTTCTTGTAACTTTTGCAGGGTCAACAATACCTGCTTCCACCATGTCAACATATTCTTCAATAAGAGCATTAAATCCGATTCCTGCTTTGCTTCCTTTGATTTTGTCAACAATAACGCTACCCTCTAATCCTGCATTCTTTGCAATCTGCTTAACGGGTTCTTCCAGAGCC
Source organism: Clostridia bacterium (assembly GCA_045541875.1). Lineage (GTDB taxonomy): Bacteria > Bacillota > Clostridia > UMGS1810 > UMGS1810 > RGIG1828. The sequence goes on from JAZQJX010000067.1 coordinate 20,995, forward strand.
TTGAGAATGATTTTAACACCAGTTTTTGCATCGGGTTCCTGAACTTCATCAACTGCTTTTTCAACAGCGGGAATAGCATTGATGTAAGAAGTTCCGCCGCCTGCAACGATACCCTCTTCAACAGCCGCTTTTGTAGCAGCGAGAGCATCTTCTATTCTGAGTTTCATTTCTTTCATTTCAGTTTCTGTTGCCGCACCAACTTTGATAACTGCAACACCGCCTGCAAGTTTAGCGAGTCTTTCAACAAGTTTTTCTTTGTCAAATTCGCTTGTGGTTTCTTCAATCTGTGCTCTGATAACATTTACTCTGTCTTTGATTTCATTGCTGTCACCGAGACCGTCAACGATGATTGTGTTTTCTTTCTGAACCTTAACCTGTTTTGCACGTCCGAGCATATCAAGGCTTGTGTCTTTAAGTTCAAGTCCGAGTTCTTCAGAGATTACCTGACCGCCTGTGAGGATTGCAATGTCTTTTAACATTTCTTTTCTTCTGTCACCAAATCCGGGAGCCTTCACTGCAACGCAGGTGAATGTTCCGCGAAGTTTGTTAACAATAAGAGTTGTGAGGGCTTCGCCTTCAATGTCTTCTGCAATAATAACAAGTTTTTTGCCCTGCTGAACAATCTGTTCAAGAAGGGGAAGAACATCCTGAATGTTGGAAATCTTTCTGTCTGTAATAAGAATGAAAGCATCATCAATTACTGCTTCCATTTTTTCTGTGTCAGTTACCATGTAAGGAGAAATGTATCCACGGTCAAACTGCATACCTTCAACAACGTCGCAATATGTTTCTGCAGTTTTGGATTCTTCAACTGTGATAACACCGTCACTTGTAACCTTTTCCATAGCGTCGGCAATGAGTGTACCGATGTATTCATTAGCGGCAGAAACAGATGCAACTCTTGCAATGTCTTCTTTTCCGCTTACCTTTTTGCTGTTTTCTCCAATATATTTAACTGCAGCATCAACAGCCTTTTGAATACCCTTTTTAACAATCATGGGGTTAGCACCTGCTGCAACGTTTTTAAGACCTTCTCTTATGATTGCCTGAGCAAGAAGTGTAGCGGTTGTAGTACCGTCACCTGCAACATCGTTTGTCTTTGTTGCAACTTCTTTAACAAGTTGTGCACCCATATTTTCAAAAGCATCTTCAAGTTCGATTTCCTTTGCAATGGTAACACCGTCATTTGTGATGAGGGGAGAACCGAATTTCTTGTCAAGAACAACGTTTCTTCCTTTAGGTCCGAGTGTGATTTTTACGGCATCAGCAAGTTGGTCAACACCTGACTGAAGTGCTCTTCTTGCTTCTTCGCCGAATAATACTTTTTTAGCCATATTAAACTACCTCCGATAATATTATTCCACAACAGCGAGAATGTCGCTCTGTTTAACGATGATGTTTTCAACGCCGTCAAGTTTAACTTTTGTTCCGGCATACTGACTTGTGAGAACTTTGTCACCAACTTTTACTTCCATAACAACTTCTTTTCCGTCGATAACCCCGCCGGGGCCAACAGCCACAACTACAGCAACCTGGGGTTTTTCCTGAGCACTGCCGGGAAGAACAATACCGCTTTTGGTTGTTTCTTCACTTTCAGTCATCTGAAGAACAACTCTGTCTGCCAATGGTTTGATTGTCATTTTTATTACCTCCTGAAATGTCTTTTATAGACAAATTGTAGATTTACTATAATTAGCACTCTTCACATAAGAGTGCTAACCCTTACATATATAATAAGTTTTTAAGGCAAATTTTTCAATCACCAAATAAGCCAAAAAACATTTATTATATATGTGTTTTTTTGTTAATTTATACATTTTTACTTAAATAAGGAATAATTCTTTTGAGACAACAGGTGTTCAAGTCTTATACATTAAATCTGAAAAGAACAATGTCTCCGTCATTCATAACATATTCTTTTCCCTCAAGTCTTACCAGACCCTTTTCTCTTGCTGCAGCATATGTTCCGCATTCCATAAGGTCGCTAAAAGAAACAACCTCTGCTCTTATAAATCCTCTTTCAAAATCAGTGTGGATTTTGCCGGCAGCCTGAGGTGCCTTTGTACCATTTTTAATTGTCCATGCTCTGACTTCGGGTTTTCCTGCCGTAAGATAACTTATGAGACCGAGAAGCGAATAACTTTTCTTTATAAGACGGTTGAGACCTGACTCTTCAATTCCAAGATCCTCCAGAAAAGCCTGTCTTTCCTCTTCGTCTTCAAGTTCGATAATTTCTTCTTCAAGCCTTGCACATATGGGGAGCACTTCACTGCCTTCTGCTTTTGCAATTTCTTCAAGTTCCTTAACATAGGAATTGTCCTCAATTCCGTTTGCAAAATCTTCATCGGAAACATTTGCGGCATAAATGACCGGTTTTTTTGTGAGAAGAGCAATTTCCTTAAGAAGTTCTTCCTCCTCTTTGTCAAATTCCATTGTTCTCACGCAATTACCTTCTTCAAGTGTTGCATAAATACGCTCAAGCATATTAAGTTCCTTCAAGAACTTTTTGTCTCCGCCTTTCATTGCTTTCTTGGTGCGGTCAATTCTTTTTTCAACCATTTCCATATCAGCAAAGATAAGTTCCATATTAATGGTCTCAATATCTCTTTTAGGACCAATGCATCCGTCAACATGAACAATGTTGTCATCCTGGAAACATCTTACAACGTGAACAATCGCATCAACTTCCCTTATGTGTGAAAGAAATTTGTTTCCAAGACCTTCACCTTTACTTGCACCCTTAACAAGACCTGCAATGTCAACAAATTCGACTGTTGCATATGTAATTTTGTCAGGATCATACATTTTTGCAAGTCTGTCAATTCTTTCATCCGGAACCGTTACAATTCCGACGTTTGGCTCAATTGTACAGAAAGGGTAGTTTGCAGCCTCTGCTCCTGCCTGAGTTATGGCATTAAAAAGTGTACTTTTACCCACATTAGGGAGTCCTACTATACCAAGTTTCATTTATCTTCATTCTCCTTTATTTTCAAGGGTTTTCAAATTGACCTGACACCAATTTGACACCATTTTTTCTTGATTGTTATTTATGCATCATCAGTAGCATACACATTGTAGTATTATATCATAATGGCATTTGGTAGTCAATGATTCTGCATATTTTTGTGTTAAGTTTATTGTAAATCTACACTACGAAGTGCTGAAAATGGTTCTGTAATGTTGATTTGTTCACTAAAACATGCTATAATTATATAATAAAAGTTCTTTCGGAAAGTGAGGTGCGATATATGGAATTTGAAAATTCAAAACAAGCAGCAGAGCGTTTGGGTGTTACTGTTCGTGCCATACAGAAATGGGCAAAGCAAGGTAGAATTAAGGACGCATATTTTGACCATTTCTGGCATATACCGAAAAACTTTACCGAGCCGCTTAAAGCAAGTGAGGCCGTACCTACAATTAAGCGTTATCAGCTTCCGCTTTTGCGCTGCTCATTTGAGGTTGGCAAAGCAAAGGAATTTATTGAGTCCATTCCCGATCCTCATGATAAAAATATCGCCCTTGCTGAGTATTACTATTATACAGGCCGTGCAGAAGAAGCCGCACAGCTTTTGGAACAGTATTTTGACTCTGAGGACGAATCACTTCGCTATTCTGCCAATGTTATGTGTACCTTTGCAAATATATTCAGGGGTCATATTCACCTTGCAAACTTCTTTTCCGAGCGTGTAACAAAGGAGCTTGAAGAAGGGCTTAAAAACGAGAATGCACCCAAGGAGCTTCACGCCATTGGCGTGCTTACGGCATATATCGGAAAATATCTTTTGAATGTACCCGTTCCAGATGTGCCGGCACTTGAGGAATACCTGCATTTTCTACCAAACGGAATACGGCTTTACGGAGCCTATATATTAGCATATAAAGCATATAAGGAAAAGAATTTTGAAAGGGCTATTGGTATCTGCGACACTGCACTTGCCTTTTGCAATAATTTTTATCCTGTAGCAGCTATATATGTTTTGATTGTTGCCGCAGCCTCCTTTATGGGACTTAAAAAGCCGGAGATTGCCAAGCAGCATTTTATGATTGCGTGGGAAACTGCAAGAGCCGATGGATTTATAAAACTGTTCGGTATTCATCATAATCTTCTCAGCGGTCTTACCGAGCAGTGCTTAAAGGCGGATTACCCCGATGAATACAAACAGATTATGAGAATTGTAAAAGAGTTTAATGACGGTTGGTATCGCCTTCATAAGCCGGAGGAACACGATTATTTTTATACGCTTTCTCCTCTGGAAATCAGTATTGCGCTCCTGTATAACCGTGATTGGGGTACGAAGGAAATCGCCGTGCATCTTAACCTTTCGGAAGGCACGGTAAAAAATAATATTAAGCACATCTACCAAAAACTTTGCATAAGTAAAAAAATAGAGCTTCAAAACTTTCTCAAAAGATAATAAAAAATATTTTGCACTCTGTTCGCTTGCGAACAGAGTGTTTTTTTCTTTAGAAGAGGCTTGTTTACAGGCTTTTTGGGTTTTGAAGCATCGAAAAAAGAGATTATTTGTCAAAAATTTCCTCAAAAATTATACTTTTTTACCACTGAAACGGGACTATTTTGATACGAAATTTGCAGATATAATATAATTAACATAAAGGAAAAGAGGTGCTAGCGTATGAGGGATGACATAAAAAAGGTTTACACTCTTGACGGTGATTCATTGGAGATAACCTTTAGATATGACGAGCTGAGCGGGAAACATCTTGGCGAATATCCCGATTTTACCGAGTGTCCGAGAATAACTCCCGGTGGAAGATTTTGGGTAGATGTAATCACAGAAGACTGTCCATACGCTGACGGTGAAGACAAAACCTGCGGAACTTGCAGTTTTATGTTAAAGCAGAACGATGCGGACATCATCGGAATTTGTATGAATGATAATCTAAAAGAAGATTAAAGGAGGCGTAGTTTATGAGTTTTTATGATTTGGAAAGAGCAATCAGGCGAGGTGTAAGTCAGGGCATCGGCAGAGCCGTAGGCAACGCCATCGGCAAAGCAATAGAACCCACAGCGACGGAACTTGCAAACAAAGCGGCAGGACAAATTGACAATGCCGCAGGTAACATACAAAACAGCGGTGAAACACAGGGCAGCGGAATTCAAGGCGCATTTGCAAACCTTGAGCGAAGTGTTACAAACTACGCAACCGAGATGAGCAAAAATATGAAGGTTTGCCCGAACTGCGAAAAGCCAACCTCGGCGGATAAAAAGTTCTGTCCCGAATGTGGAACTGCATTGTCTGAGCAGACAGTAGCTGAGGGCGCAGTTTGCACCCAGTGCGGTAAGCAGAACGCAATCGGCACAAAATTCTGTCAGGACTGTGGAGCAAAGCTCCCGGCGGCAATTCAGGAAGAACAAGCGGCGGCAGAAAAGAGTGCAAAGGTGCTTACCGAGTGGGACGAAAAGCTGCCCCAATATCCTAAATGGAGCTGCGGTGGAAGTAATTACTATATAGAAGATTACGGCGATTATATAACATTCTCGGCAGACTTTAAGGGAAACCATCTTGGGGCAGCAAATGCAGTTGAGCAGTACAGACAAATCTTGCTGCAAAACGGATTCTCGCAGGTAGGTCAGTACCCAAGCATCGCACATTTATATAAGAAAATCGGCGAAACCTGCTACCATGTAGATACAGAGCATTGCTTTGAGGGCGATCCCGATTGCCCGAGCATCGGCTTTAATATATCGGAGCCGTCAGGCGGTTTTGATTATGTAAAACCCGAACCCAAGCAAGGCTTTGGCGGACTAAAAGATTTATTCGGATTTTAAGGAGGCGAAAATATTATGAAATCAGGTGAATTGTTCAGAAAAACAATGCCTTTTATGGTGGCAAAATTATTACTCGGCGGAGCTACCGTTTTAATCTCGGTTGTGCTTCTCGCAATCTTAATGGGACTTGGCTGGCTGTTCGGTGATGGCGGAATGGCAATCTGTATTATTATATGGATAGGCTTAACCGGAATGGTACGCTTTGCGATTATGCACTACTTCGGCTACCTTGTAAAAGCAGGGCACGTTGCGGTACTTGCCGAAGCAGTAACCACAGGAAAGGTTCCCGATAATCAGGTAAACTACGGCAAAGAAAAGGTAAAAGAACGCTTTGCCACAGCAAATGTATATTTTGCAGTAGATAAATTGGTTACGGGTGCAGTAAAGCAGATTCAAAACGGCATACAAAGATTAGGCAATGCAATGGACTTTATTCCCGGTATGGGAGCAATCACAAGTGCGGCAAAGTTCTTTGTTGACCTTTCTCTCGGTTATATTGACGAGTGCTGTTTGGGATATACATTCTACAAAAAAGAACAGGGCGCATATCAGTCAGCTTGTGACGGCGTTGTAATCTACGCACAGAACATAAAAGAGCTTCTTAAAAATGCGGCAAAGACAATGCTGAAAGTTATCTTATTCAGTGTTGTAGTTGTTTTGGTAGTATTCGTGCCTATTGGCTTACTTTTCAAAATCCTTAACTGGAGTGCGCTGCTTGCTTTCCTGCTTGCTCTCTTTATCGCATGGGTAGTTAAGTTTGCATTCCTCGATAGTTACATACTCTGTCAAACAATGGCAAGCTATATGGCAGTAGCACCGAATACTCAGATTACTTTCGACCTTTATGGAAAGCTCTCCGGTATTTCAAGTAGCTTTAAGAAGCTCTATAACGAAGGCGAAAAAGAAGGTCCAAGACCAAACGCACAGCAAGCACAATACGCATACGCAGGCGGAAATCCTAACCCACAGCCTCAGCAAAATCAGGCAAATCCGCAGCCTCAGCCGGATGCAGGTGCAAAACCCGTTTTCTGCGGACAGTGCGGAGCTAAAAATGCACAAGGCGCAGGTTTCTGCGGCGAATGTGGCGCAAAATTGTAAAATTTAAGGAGGGAATTAAATATGAAGAAATTGTTATCAGTTATGTTGGTGCTTACGCTTGTTTTTGCACTCGCTGCTTGTGGCGGACATCCAAACGAAAAAGGAATTGTAGGTGTGTGGCACGTTGTGGATGAAGAAACCGAAACAGATTACGGACTCGGCATCGAGTTCACAAAGGACGGCAAGGTACGATATGGACTCGCCGAGGATGTTTTTACAGCCCTCGCTGACGGTGATGAAAAAGCAGCAAATGATGCACTTAAAGCAATGGACTTCATTGCAAGTATGGAATATAAAGTGAGGAGCGACACCGAAATGGAAATCACTGTTAAGGCTCTGTTGGGGCTTGGCGGTAAAGAATCAGAAACCATTACATACGCACTTGACGGCGATAACCTGACCTTTGACGATGTGAAATTTACAAGAGCTAAGGAGGAAAAGTAAGATGAAAAAGTTATTTGCCATACTTCTAACGCTGATAATGGTTTTCTCACTTGCTGCCTGTGGCGGCGGTGGAGAAACACCGACAGGGGGTGAGGAAGTGAACAATCAGGTTGAAAACCAAGAAGAACAGCAGCAGGAGGAAACACATGCGGCAAGCACAAAAACCCTTGCTTACTTTCAAAAATTCCTCTCCGGCGGCGAATACACAATGGAAATGAAAACCTCCGCCGAGGGCATGGAAATGACAATGAAAAGTGCCTACAAGGGCGATATGATTTATTCCGAAAGTGAATATGCCGGACAAAAAAGCATTATGGTAATGAGAGACGGATATCAATACATCATCGACCACAACTCAAAAACTGTTATGAAAATGCAGGTTGTTGATAACGGCGCCGTAATAGATATGTTCGCAGACGAAGCAGCAAACTATGAAACAGCGGTAGCTTCAGGAACAACAGAATATAACGGCAAATCATACGACTACGAAGAATTTACTGTTGAGGGTGAAACCGTGCAATACCTTTTTGACGGAAACGATCTTAAAATTATGAAGGCAAATGTAATGGGTACAGAGAGCGTTGTTGAAATCATCTCACTTGAAAAAGGCGCAGATAGCAATCTCTTTGAAATCCCCGAAGATTATCAGATGATTTCATATTAAAGGAGGAGTGAAATATGGCAAAGTTTTGTACCGGATGCGGAAAAGAGCTTGCTGACGGTCTGATGTTCTGCACAGAGTGCGGAACTAAAGTGCCGGAAAGTGCACCTGCCGAGGCTTCTGCTGTTAAGGAAGAAATACCTGTTCAGGCAGAGGTGATTAAAGAGCCGGTAACTGTTCAGGCAGAGCCGCCTAAGCAGTACATACCGCCACAGAATACACAGACTCAGCAACTCTCACAACAACCGCCGATGCAAGCCTCGCAACCTGCGGAAAATCATTCGGCAAGTACAGCTCACTTTTTCTGGATGATGCTTGTATATTCGCTACCGCTCATCGGTTGGCTTATATGTATCATCATGGCGTTTGCTCCGAGGAATGAAAGCAAAAAGCATTTTGCAAGAGCAATACTCATTTGGGGCATTGTTGGAATTGTTATCTCAATTATAGGTTTAATTATAATGTCGCTTCTCGGCGGCGGAATTGCCGAGATATTATCAGAAATTCATTATTAAGGAGGAATAGGTTATGACATATTGCGGTAAATGCGGTAAACAAATGGACGAAGGTTTGAAGTTCTGCCCGAATTGCGGAGCTTCCACAGAAATCCCACAGGCAGAACCTGCAGCGCAGGCACAGCCACAAAATGATTTTTCACAAAAGATTCAGAATTTCAATAACACAGCCGACACAACGGCGGAATTTGATGCACAGGACATCAATTCCAATAAAGCAATGGCAATTCTTGCATACTTCGGACCGCTTGTACTTATCCCAATTTTTGCGGCGAAAGGTTCAAAGTTTGCACGCTACCACTCAAATCAGGGCTTGGTGCTTCTCATTGCGGCGATTGCTTACGGAATTGTATATAACATTTTAAGTGCAATTATCCTTGCAATTTCCTGGAGATTGTATTTCGTAGTAAGCATTATCGGTCTTGTAAGTATTGTAATCACAGTCCTTGCAATCATCGGTATTATCAATGCGGCAACAGGAAAAGCAAAAGAACTTCCGCTTATTGGCAAGTTTAAGATTTTGAAGTAAGTTATTGAAATCTAATAAATTTGTATTTCTTTTAGATACCACCTCTCCTTCGGGAGTAGGGTGGTATCTTTTTCATTGCATAAAAAATCACACTATTGTCTATGAAAAACAATAGTGTGATATGTTGTGTCAAACTCTTTTAATAGTCTTATATACGCCCTGACACCATTTTTGACACCAATTTTTTATGAAATATATAGTGTTATACGGGAATATATAGAATTCTGCTCTTGTGATATTTCCTTGTATATAGCCATTCAGAGAGTTTTATAAGGATATATTTAAGTTTATGAAACAGGTACATGAATTACTATACCTAATTTCATTTGTTTTACATCTCCTTATATTTCAAGACTTCTCAAATTAGCCTGACACCAATTTGACACCATTTGATTTTATTTTTCTCAAATTTTTACAATAATATATTATATCATAACAATATATAATAGTCAAATATTCTGAATATTTTTGTATCAAATTTGTTTTAAGCGCTTGATTTTCCTGGAATTTTGTGTTACAACCCGGTTGCAACCGGGAAACAAAACGAGGTGATACATAAAATGATAAACAGTATTGTTGAGAGAAATCGCTTTTCTTATCCTATAACAAAAACGGAGAAAAGAATATTACAGACGGCAATTCGCTTGTTCCCCAAAAATTCAGGGCTGCCTCACTTGTTTAGTGAGACAGCCCCTTACAGATGAATCTATGTCTGCTTTTATTCACATTTCCATTCTTTCATAGGTTCAAATTTTGCGCCCTCATTTTCTGAATCAACAGGCGAAAATGCAACTGCAAGTTTAAGTTCCGACACATTATCCAAATGAATTGCAAGTTTTCTTGTACCTTCATTTGTTCTCTGGTCTTTAACAAAGGGAGATTTTGGAAGAAGAACTGCATCCATAACAGTAAATGATGCATTGCAGTTGGCATCAAGTGTTGCCATGATTGTTTTTCCGTTCTGGGTAAGTTTTGCACTTTTGCCGTCCCGGGCAATTTCAACATCTGATTCTGTGTGAGCAAACCACCATACTTCCGCACTCTTTTCAAGAGTCACTTCATCCTGAACCACGACTGTATTTTTGTCTTTGAAAATTTTAACACCGCGTGTATATGATGTGATACCAATGTCATCATCATAAGCATCTGTCAATTCTCCTATTGCATAACTTGTCTTGTTACCAAATTCGCAATGTGTGATTTTTGCCGTTCCGCCAAATTTCTGACCGTATCTTTCGTCAGGATTAAACACTAAAACATTGTGACCTTCAGGTCTTACACGGTAAGTGTTATAATAATCAGTAACGTCATAATTATCTGCACCAAGGTCAACAAAAAATGTTTCGCCAAGGGCATCCATAACAAATGTTCCCGAATCCATATGGTCATGACCTTCTCCGCCGATAGGGTCATCGCAGTGGAACCCAACATACATATCTTCTCTTTCCCATCCGGTTCTCATGGTAGCAATTTCTGCTATGGGCATATACACATCCGAAATCTGATTTTTCATATCTGCACCAAGCATTTTTGGATCATACCAGAGCATATCGTTGTAAACATCGTGCATATCAGGCAGTTCACCACTTAAAATGCACTCAACACGGGGTTTTGCTTCCTCGTATTTGCCGAAGCGATCTGCAAGATACATCATCTGGGGAGGAATACCCACGCCCGGTCTTTCACAGTCGTGATAGGTGAAAGCACTGACAGAACCGTTAACCGCAAGCATAAACTGATTTGTAAGCCTCATTCCCGGAATGTCAAGATATCCAAAATAACTTCCTGCAGCATTTTTAAGAGATTCCACGGTAAATGTAAAATATTTCATAGCATAGCGCCAGTAGGTGAATCCTTCTTCATATCCGCCATAGGGAGCAAAAAGGCTGAGGGCTCTTCTTATGTCAAAAAGTGTCTGTTCCATTGCACGTTCGGCAAATGGTCTTTCTTCCTCTGACAATTCGTCAACTATTGACATTGCACCAACACCGACACCTGCAATTACGAGACGCCAGTTGTCTGCAAGGTCGCCTCGCCAGTTCCAGGAGCGCTTTCTTTCTTTTTCATCAAAATCATCCATAATAGGCATAATTCCGTTTTTGAAAATTGCCTGACGGATGTATAACCTTTCATATTCATCCATCCAGTTATAGAGCCAGTCATAGCAAATACCGAGACAAGCGGTCATCTCGCCGACGTCAAGGAAGTGGTATGGGTTCCAGTCTATAAAGCAGGCAGAACTGTACATTTCAAGATATGCTCTTTTTGCATAACGTTCCTCACCTGTAATAAGATATAAAAGAGCACAAGTATACATTCTGCAGGCATTTTCTCTGCACACATCAAGAAGACGTATTCCGTCTCTTATTTCATATCCTGAACTTCTTTCACCCAAATATTTTTCACCATAGACCTTAATATTCTCAAGAATTTTCACAGTAACCTTGTCGGGGTTTGGTTTTGCAAGTTCCGCTTTTATGGAATCTATTTTTTCCTGAGTGAGAAGAAGTCTCGGGTGATGATTATCAGGATGATTCTTTTCTATTAATATGGCAAGGTCTTTTCCCGAAATGTCATCAAACATAAATGTTTCACAGATATTTCTCATAACATCTGTGTTGTTTTGCCAGTCAAGACTTTCTTCTATATCATCATCACTGTAGATTACAAGACCGTTAATTTCTGTATGCAAAAATTTTCCGTATATCTTACAAAGTTCTTTCACAGAGCCATATGAGACAGAGTTTTTCTCTTCTTTAACTTCAAGTGATACGTTTTCCTTTTCTTTTCCTATACTTTTAAGGAAAAAGTCAACAGGAATCATAATTTCATCGCCGGACACATAAGGTAAAATGCTTTTGTCATCAGATAAAAAAGACTTTTCACCATTCAGGAGTATGCTGTTTTTTCCAACATACAAAGCCACGGCATTTTTCATAAGTTCTTTCCTGCCACGGGCTGCTTTTTCAAGTTTTTCGCTCATTTGGGTTCCTCCTCGTGCAAATTTATTATAAAATGGTATCATATATATAAAAAAATGTCAATGCTTGACAAATATTTTTCGTTGTACTATAATAGTGTCATCGAACGATTAGTGAAACGTTTTGCTTAAGGAGGTAATCACATGAAAGAAATCACGTTGGAGAAACAGAGAAAGAGACTTGAAAATGTTAATTACGCATCAAATGCTGTAAAAAAGTGTCAGAAAAGGATGCGAATTCACGACTATCTTCCCGGTCAGGTAACCTACAATCTCGGGCCTTATCCCGCAAGGTTTTCCATTGAACCCACAGAATATGACTATAATCTCGTAAAGAGTCTTGCAGAAGGTGGCGTGGAACTTATCCAGATTCACGAGGAATGGAATGACTATCTCCGCCGCTTCGGTGCTGATAAATATTCTTCTCACGATCCTCAGGGTATGAAGAACTTTATAAAACTTTGCCATGATTTCGGAATTAAAATTCTTCCATATATGTCATCGAGTTACCTCGAAGTAAACGATCCCGATTTTACTATGGACTTTATGAGATATGAATGGTATCTCAACGGTACTTTCTGGAAATATGCAAGTTGTAGTGCAAGATCGCCTGAGTGGACAACATTTCTTTTGAATAAACTCAGAGGACTCCTTGATGAATATGACTTTGACGGTCTCTACAATGACACCGGTTCTGAGGAATTTGCAAAAAGAGACCTCGCAAGAAGACATAAAGATAATATAATCACCTCCTGGAGAGATATGAAATATGATCCTGAAGAGGAAGACCTTCTTGCAAGAATATACGCTCTCACAAAAGAGAAAAACGGAATCTTCAAACTTCACTACGGACTCAACACTCTTCCCAAAACAGATGAAAAACTCTATGACTATCTCTGGGTAGGAGAGTCGGTTTCTGACGGAAGTGATATGCTTGATACCGCTTCCTTCCCGCCCTATGTTGTTCCATGCCCCGATTTCAGTGCCATGGAGAGTCAGTCAGACCGCATAAGAGTGTACGCTCGCTCGCTTCCCTTTATGCAGTTCCCGCTTCGCACAGACGGAAGACCTTATGAAGCAGGGAAAATTATCGGTGAACCCGATATTAAATACACAGAAGGCGGAACTCTTGATTACTATCGTAAAATGGCAGAATATGACAAAGAACATCCAAATGGTCCCTATGCTTACAGCGACTGGTCAGCAATTCCTGATGATGAGGAATACAGAAGACTTTGGTTCCATTATCTCAGTCTCTATAAACCCATGGTTGAAGAAAACAACATATGCCATATGAACATTCAGGACAGTTCTGTTACAATGGTTGACCTTCCCGAAAATGTTTATATGTCAATGTTTACAGGAGACGAGGTTTATCTCTGCCTTTCCAACCTTTCAGAAAGAGAACATGTGATAATGTTTGAAGAAAAATGGGAAAACAGAGAGACAGGAGAAATTTCAGATACGGTTACAATCCCCGTTGACGGACTTTGTTTCTTAAGAAAGGTGTAATTTCTTAACGAATTCGCATTAATAAAACTACCCGGATAAGAGTTTTGCTTTTTCGGGTAGTTTGTTTTTTATTGTATAGGAAACTTCGTAAAAACTCATTTGCGAAATCTGATGTTAACGAAACTATGCTCACGACAAGGGTGCAGGCTCAGTCTGATTTTTTTCGGATAGGAAAGAGGTCTTTGTTCTAAAAGCGAAAAAGGACTGAAGCAACTACCCAAGAAAAAATTACAAATTTGGAAACATTATTCACTATAATAAAGTTTGTAAATCTGGTATAATGGATTTGATATCAGTATATAAAATCCAAAAATTGCCGCAAATACCGTTAAAATGCAGGTGAAACGCATCAATCGATATATAATTGACATATATAGGAAAATTTGGACAAGTTGTAAAAATAGACAAAATAAATTTATAAATTTTATATAAAACGCCAAAATGATTAATTCAGGCAATAAATTAATGTGAAAACTATTGAATAACGTTTCACTATGGTGTATAATGTTATAGAATTATCGTGGCAGTTTAGCGACGAATAAAGAAAAAAGTATGTTTGGTAATACCAATAAAAATGCAGCAATCACCGTATGTCGGGCGTGTTTTAAGCCCAAAAAATTCCATCGGTTTTCCGACACATAATATATGTGCCGGTTTGAGTGATGATACAAGTTTTTGCGGAGATTGTACAAAATTAAAAGGAGGAACTGTATATGTTTAAACACACCAAGAAACTCATAAGTACTGTTCTGACAACTGCATTGTTTGTTTCGGTAATTCCTTCAGCAGCATTTGCTGAGGATTCAGCACCGAAGAAAGAAGTGGTTGCGACAGATGACTTTCAGTCTTATGCCGTGGGAGCAGCAACCCCTAGCGGATATGACGGAAGCGCAAAAGGAAATACATGGAAGATAGAGCAGACGGATGATGGCAATAAGTATTATGCCATGACTGTCGATACTGCAAGCGATGGTCATCTTGATGACGAATTCGGCAAAATCATGGAGGATAAGTTCGTTTTCCAGTTTGATATGCGATTCCGTGATTACGGTCAGGTTGAAAAATGGCTGTATTTTATAAATGGTAATGCTACAGATACTTTTATAATTGACATTAAACCAAACGGAACAATCACAGCCCATGACGGAACACCCATAGGCAGATATGCTCTCAATAAGTTCTATACAATAGCCATAGAAGTTGATCCCCAGGAGGGACTTATGAGTGTTAAGTTCAACAACAAATGGAGATTGAACGATCATCCCATAGGTGAGTGTGCCCCCACATCATGGAGATTACATATGCGTACTCCATCGGGAGCAGGAACCAGCACAATTGATTTTGATAATCTTATAGTATATACAGGCGAATACACAATGGATGATGCATCAGATTCTGACGAAGAGTCATCAAACAGTTCTTCATCCATGGATCCCTTTGCTCTCAAATATGACCTCAGTGCAATGTATGTCGGCAAAGATTCCACACTTGTTAAAGGTCAGCAGGTATACATATCACAAAATGATGAAATCGTTCCATACAAAAACGGCGATGTAAATATGGTACCTGTTAAAGCCTTCATCGAAAGCATCGGCGGTACGGCTTCCTGGGATGATGCAGAAAAAAGTGCAACATTTACCGCTAACGGAAATACCCTCAAACTCTTTATGGGTACAAGAACCTGCTATGTAAACGGCACAGAAAAATATCTCGTCTGCCCTTCAGATGTTGGTGCAGGAAATGTTTTCTATGCTCCCATTATAAACCTCTGTGAATATTTCGGACAATATCTTCACGAAGAGGATAATGGTCTTATGATATACAGTGAAAACAATCATGAGGCAGAACTTGACTGGGTAAATAACATGAATTTTATGAGAAACGTCTGCGAAAGTTTCATGTTTGATAACGTAACAGGAGCAGAAATTGCTGCAATGATTGAAGCAAAACATCCTAATAATCATCACCCCCGTCTTATATTCACAGAAGAAAAATTTGCAAAAATCAGAGCAGAGATAAATGATCCCAATGGTGATCCCATATATAAGAAATTGTTCAGTTTGCTTACAACCAACTGTAACAGATTTTTGAATGAGCCCCCCTCAGGTTATGAAATCAGAGACGGCATCAGACTTATGGACGTTGTAGAAGAAAACTCCGAAAGAATGTATAACCTTGCTATCATGTATAACCTTACAGGTGAAGAAAAGTATGCTAAAAGAGCATATGAGGAAATGCATGTATCAGCATGCTTTGTAGATTTTAACCCCTATCACTTCCTTGATGTGGGTCAGATGGCATCAGCACTCGGTCTTTGCTATGACTGGATGTACAACTGGATGGATGAATCTGAGAGAAGAGTAATACGTGAAGCAATTATCAAAAAAGGTATCTATCCTATTATAGAAGACTTTGACGGCAAACCCAGAAGCCGTTCATGGAACTGGAGAGGCGATCTTGCAGATAACTGGTGTCTTGTAATCTCCGGCGTAGCCGTTGGTGCAATGGCAGTTGTTGACGAAGCACATGACCTTGACAGGATAAACTGCGAAAGAGCAATGGAACAATGTCTCATAGACATGAGAAGAGCCCTCAGTCTCTTTGCTCCCTACGGTGCATATGAAGAAGGCTTTGGCTACTGGGATTACGCAATGAGACATTACACACAGACTATGGAATCCCTCAAATCCGCAACCGGCGATGATTTTGGTTATCAGGATGTTGTTGGTATGTCCATGACAGCAGATTTTGTAAGTGCAGTAAACGGTTCTATTTCTGCATTTTCCTATCACGATACCGGTGAATCCAATGTTGACTGGCCATCTCCTCTTATGTGGGTTGCCAAAACATTTGGAAGACCTGAACTTGCACTTCCCAGAATTGAACAGATTCAAAAAGCAGGTAACACTCCGAGAGTAATTTCATGGGATTTCTTCCTTTATGATCCCATATTCCTCCAGTCATCTGCTGCTGAGACTCAACTTGATGTATCTCTTCCCATAGCGGAAATTGCAACAATGAGATCCGGATATGACTCTCAGGATATGTGGCTTGGTCTCCACTGTGACGATCCAATTAGCGGTGAAGGTCATGACCATATGGACTCAGGCGTATTTGTTCTTGATTCACAGGGCGTAAACTGGTTCTACGATCTCGGTTCGGACAGTTACAGCCTCAATAACTATACTCAAGCATACCGCGTGAGAGGCGAGGGACATAACATCGTAATATTCAATCCCACCCGTGAATACTCTCTCAAATATGGTGGAAATGCATATATGGAAGATTTTGAAAGTGCACCTCAGGGGGCATTTGCAATAGGTAATCTTGATGATGCTCACAGAGATGATATCGGTGTAATTTCTCACAGACGTGGTGCAAAACTTGACGATATGAGAAGAGTTGCAACAATTCAGGATGAAATAAGACTTGAAAAACCTGCTGAAATGTACTGGTTCGCTCACACAAGAGCAGAAATCGAGGTTTCAGAGGACGGAAAAACTGCAATTCTTTCCCGCCAGGGCAGAAAACTTATGGCGAAAATTATAAATGGCGAAGGCGCTAAATTCACAGTAATGGACGCAGTTTCCCTTCCCTCATCGCCAAAGATTGATAATCAGAATCTGAACAGAGGCACAAGAAAACTTACAATTCATATGCCTTCAGTTCAGAATATCGACCTTACAGTATGCTTCGTTGACTATAATGAAGATACATACTATGACGGCATGTATAATATGGAATACAAGCCTCTCGATGAATGGGAAATCCCATCAGGTGCAATTGCTGACACAAGTGTGGCAACTGTAACAGGAATCTATGTTGACGGTCAGCTTATCCCCGGATTCAATCCCAACAAGAGTGACTATGCTATGGGTGGCAATAATGTTGATGAACTCATAGGAAAGATCACAGCAACCGGCGAAGGAGATGTTATCGTAAGCCGTGATAAAGATTCTGATTCAGCAGTTACAATTCTTGCAAAAGGAACCGGATATCAGAGACCAAGAATATATACAATCAAATTCATTAAAGGTGGCGGCATTGGCGAACCTGTAGGCAAGGATATCCTTGTACCTGTTGACATTCAGGTTAGTGCAACACCTCAGGCTGAGAATAAGGCTTCAAACCTTTCTGACGGTGACCTCACAACAAAATGGGCTGCAGAAGGTGTTAACTGGATTCTCTACGATCTTGGAGAAGTGAAAGATATTGACTCTGTTGGTATTGCCTTTATGGAAGGTGATATAAGAACCGCACAGTTTGAAATTCTTACATCGGAAGACGGTGTAAACTACAAACAGTGGTTTAACGGTGATTCACAGTTCACTCTCAATCTTGAAAATCATAAGACTCCGGGTGCAAAAGCACGTTTCGTAAGAGTTGTTGTTAAAGGATATAACAATGATCCTGGTAACTGGAACTCTGTAATGGAACTGAGAGTTTATGCAGCCTAAATAAAATTCTGAAATAATAACAATCCTGCAGGGATGTGAAAATGATTTGCATCCCTGCGGGTAGCCGTCGGAGTATTTTCAAAACGAGTTTGGATAATATGCCGACGGCTAAACGCAATTTTATTACCTATATATAATAGGAAAGGAATGAAGCAAATGACTACAAAGACAAGAAGGTTTCTTGCCCTCTTAATGACAGTTTTTATGTGTTTTACAATTCAGCTTCCCACTTTTGCGGCTGAAGCAGACGCAACAGTTTTCGATTTTGAAGACGGTAGTCTCGCTAAACTTACCGACACATCCAACTATGATCCGGTGGAATCTTTCAGCATTCACACATGGGAAGAAGGCACCGATGATGAAATATGGGGAAAAAGTTTGAAATACAAAAACCGTGCCGGAAAGAACGAGGCAATACAAATAGGTTCAATCGGCGGTGGCACATATAATTTATTTGCTGTTGAATATTCAATCAGGATAGACAAAGCAAGCAGTACGTTCAACACAGATTTTCGTCACTCAGGCGGAGATTTATATGTTATGAAGATGGATTCAAGTCTTAATGTTGTGTTGTGTGATACTGTTGTTACACAATATGAACTTGAAAAATGGTATGATATTAAAATATGGTATGATACACCCAAGAAAGAAGCACTTCTTTTAATGAAAGAAAGTTCTGCATCTGAATGGAACATATATGGTGCGAAATTCGGATCAGCAACAGACAACGGAACAGAAAAACTGTTTTTTGAGTTTCACGACGGTTCCGATGAGGAAGATGTAAAGTATATTGATAATCTGAAATTCTTCCCCTACACAGAAAGTGAAAAAGCAAATCTTATGCTTTCAAACCTTCGTGATGATTTTGAATCCGGAATAGGCAGCAGTTGGGAAACAACAAACGTGGACTATGAAACATCAGATCTTGTTGCAGAGCCTCTTGACGGCTATGACGGAAATGTGATGAAGTTAAAGGATATATCTGAGGATACATCCGATGTACAACTTGCAGTAGGCAAATATCCCTTCACTGATTTAACTGTGCCTGATGCACGTCAGAGGGTTGCATTCAAAATCGGTTCCAACTTTGACGAGGGAAGTGCCGGAGTGAAAATGAACTTTAAAGCTCCCGAAACAGGAACACTTTCAGAAGTAAATCTTTTAACTCTTTCAGAAGAAGCAGTTGTTATGGGTGATGCGTCAGAGGGTGCAGTATTTGAAGATGCAAACATCGAGCCCGGAAAACTTTATGATGCAGAACTTATCTATGATGCAACAACATTCACAGCAGCCTTTTCATTAACAGGCGAAAATGGAGATATATATTCAAGTTACCTTGATATGGGACTTTTTGACGGTGAATATGGTTCAATCAGCAGCGTAGAATTTGTGTGTCAGTCTACCGCTCAGAATGAAGTTTATGTTGATGATTTTGTCTGGGAACTTCATGATGTTGATTTTGAATATGAAGATTACATAATCAAAAGCGGAAGAGAGCATGATGCAGACATTAATGAAACTGTAATTTTTAAATTTACAGATGCCATAGCAAGTGACAACATTCCTGCCGTTGAAATCACAAAAGACGGCGAAGCGGTAAATGAGGAATGTATCGTAGAAGCAAAAGGTAAAACAGTTCAGGTAACATTTGAAGAACTTGAAAAAGATTCAGATTATACAGTGGAAGTTTTCGGTGCCAAGTGTGTGTTTGGCGGAGAAGCAGATTCCGGCGTAGCAGAATTTACAACCGCTGATTACACAGTTAAAACTGAAATGATTTCTGTAGATGAAGGCACAATCACTGCAAATCTTAAGAGCGCATACAATGGCGGTATTGAAGCATATGTTGCAGCATCGGCATATGATGGTGATGACAACCTCACACAGGTTAAACTTCTTCCTGTAGAAGTTCCCTACAGAGAAACAGAAAGTGTAACTTTCATTCCTGAATTTGAAGGAGAATACAGTTACATAAAAGCAATGGTAATAAAGAATTTTGAATCTGCAATTCACTATAGTTCCAATGTTCCGTCAGATATGGAATCTGACTCTGATGAAGAGACAGACGGTGAATGTGTGGCAATAACATCTGTGGAAAAAGATGGAGATACATTTACCATCTGCGGTAAAAACATTTCCAAAAAAGATTCCATCATTTCAATTCAGGTTTTAAATCCCGACAAAACATGGACAGACCTTGAAGGTTTTGATTATGAAAATGGTGATATCACCCGGATTCTTTCAGGAATTGATTCTGTGGCAGGTGTAGAATACGCAGAAGGTTATTCATTCACTCAAAAAATCACAGGTGACGAAATTCCACCTTTCAGAATTCGTTTTGGTGACGGAAAAATATCATACTATGACCGTGATTTGATGGAAAGTATAAACGCGGCTTCTTCTGCACAGGAACTTGAAGAAATTTCCAAAGGAAACGTTGCAGTATGGGATGATATGAAATCATATGTGGAAGATCTCAGCGAAGAAGAACAGCCTGTTTTCTGGCAAATTCTTTTTGAAACAAAAGAAGCACTTTCACAAGAAGGAACTCCTTTTGAATTTCCATCACAGTTTTCCGCGAAGGCACCGGGCGTTTCAGTTCTGGCAAGATTGAATCTTGCATCAGACAAATCAGTTCTTGAAACTCTCTTTGCAGATTTCAGAAATGAAAGAATACTCACAGGAAATTCCTATGATATATATGCAGGCGAGGGAGATTTTGATGAATATGGAATGTCAGAATCTCAGAAATCTTCTTTCTTTACATATATTTACTCAAATATAAATGACTATGAGTACATAGAAGATTTCACAACTGATTTTAATGAAAATGCACTTTTCTATGCAATTAAAGGTGCTCCCAAAGCGGCAGTAGATGCGATAATTTCCAATTCTGATCTTATAGACTCTGATGAAATCCCCACATATTTTGAACTTTCATCCACAAAGAAACGTAACGTATGTAAAAAAATCGGAGCAAATGATCGTTACAAATCAATAGAGGTGCTTCTTTCTGACATAGAATCAGCAGCAAAATCTGAAAAGAGAGCAAAAGAAGAATCTGCCGGTGGCGGCGGAGGCGGTGGCGGAGGAAATACTCAGTTTAAAGGCGAGCCCTTCGTATCCGTTTTTGAAGAAGACAAAACAAAGGAAGAAAACGTTACCTTTACAGATATTGCAAATGTGGATTGGGCTAAAACAGCAATAAATGCACTTGCAGACAAAAACATTGTATCCGGTGACGGAAAAGGAAGTTTCAGACCAAATGATTTTGTCACAAGAGAAGAATTTGTAAAAATGCTTGTTCTCACTCTTAACATTTCCACATCATCTGCTGATGAAAACTTTGATGATATCACATCTTCCGACTGGTGCCGTCCCTATGTTGCAGCGGCAATTTCCAAAGGAATTGTAAACGGCATAGACGAAAATAACTTTGGTAAAGGAAGAATAATCACAAGAGAAGAAATGGCAACAATGACCTACCGTGCATTATCTGCCATGGGCATAATGCTCGGCGGTGCCGATAAAGATGAATTTGCAGATATGAATTCAATCAGTGACTGGGCAAAGGAAGCTTGCGTGAAAATGCAGGAGGCAGGCATCATAAATGGTATGGGTCAAAACCACTTTGCACCAAAAGAAAATGTAACAAGAGCACAGGCAGCAAAAATACTCTATGAAGTATTATCAAGATAAGGAGGGTATAATATGAAAAGAATTCTTACATTAATAATAGCAATTTCGCTTGTTATGTCGTCTTTCTGTATATCCCCTGTGTCTGCATCGGGTGACAGTTATTCAGACAAAGCAATAGAGGTTGTAGCAACATTAGGTCTTATGAATAATACACTGGTATTAGATCCCGACGCACAGATGACAAGAGGAGATCTTGTAGATACTGTTCTTAATCTTTGTGATACAAAGACCGACAGTGCATCATCTGTATTCACCGATCTTGAAGATACTCACGTTCACTATAATGCCATAATGACAGCCTATAATATGGGACTTGTTGCAGGCTTTGGTGACGGAACAGTTCGCCCTGATGATGTTGCAACAGTTTCGCAGGCAATGAAACTCATATACTATGCCCTTGGCTATAAAGAATTTCTTGCTCAGACCAACAGTCCCGCAATGGCAGTAGAGAGAGCGGGTGTTGGAAGTTTTGGCGACACAAATTCCTCTGCACCTCTTACCGCAAAAAAATTAGCATCTCTCATGGTTGAAGCAGGGGAAAGTTATCCTTTGGAAGTACAGAAAATCGGAAATGATGGAGACATTTCTTTTCAGTATTACAATGCAAAGGAAACAGTTTTAGAAAGATATTATGACATTTCAAGAGTTGAAGGCGTGGTAACATCTGCCGGCGGAATGAATCTTGAAATTGAAAATAATTACAATGCGGACTGGATTGTAATTGCAGGAAACGTTCTTAGAAAAGAACATGTGAGTGCAGAACCCTTCTTTGGACAAAGGGTAGTAGCATATTATCGTCAGTATAAGGATCTCATAGACAAACGTCTTGTATGTTTGTATTCCTATAATAATAATGTTATCGAAATCAATTCTGAAATCTATGACGGATACACAGACGGTAAGTTATATTATGAAGTGGGAGATATGAAATATGACGATATCGAGGTAGATTTTTCCTCAGTTGATATGTTTGTAAATAACGTAATGGTGAAAAATGCCAACGAAAGTTATTTTGACATTGATTCCGGAAAAATCACCCTCATTGATAACAATATGGACAGGGTTATTGATGTTATCGTTGTTGTTGAGTATGAAACCTACGTTGTCAATGCAGTAAACGTATCTCTCAACACAATTATCGGAAAATACAATGAACAGGCACTCCTCCTTGATGAATATGCCAATGTAAGCATTGTGTCCGAAACCGGAGAAGTAATCTATATTGAAGAACTTTCTCAAAATGACGTTCTCTCAGTTGTAAAGGCAGGAGACAAATCAAGCATTTCAATTGTCTATGCAATCACAGAACTTCGCGGTACCATTGAAGAGGCCAGAGAAGACAATGGCCGTTTATATCTTACAATATCCGGCAAAGAATACAGAGTAACCGATGACTGCAAAACCATTGAGGAAACACTTCTCACACCGGGAAGAAAGGGAATATTCCCCTTAAACGCTTCAGGTGAGATTTCAACTTTCATATCAATAGGTGATATTGCTCACTTTGGTTATGTTATTCAGACCAAACAGACACGTGGCTTAAAGAGCGTGGTAATGTCCAAGATTTTGGATGAGGACGGTTCAGTTAATGTATACTACTACGACAAAAATGTTAAAATTGACGGCTCAGTCTATAACGCAGTAGAGGCTGTAAGCCGTTTGAACGGAGTTCTCGTATCCTTCACAACAGATGATGAAGGACTCATCAAAACGATTGATACCCCATTTGAAACTGTAGTAACCGGCGAGGGCGATACAAAGGTAATCACCTACGAAGGTCTTGGTGAAGAAGAAAGCCACCTCAATTCACTCCAGATGTTCTATGACGGATATGACACCGATACACTTGTCCGCTATAAATCATCCTCAGGTATTCTTGGCGGAAAAGTTGCTCTTGACACTTCAGCCCCGATTTTTGTAATTCCTACAGGCGAAGCGGCAACCGATAATGACTACAAGGCATATACCATAGAAAACTACTTAAGAGGTGACAGTGATTACCAACTTGTAGCATATAAGATGTCAGACAGAAGTCTTATAGCAGATGCAACACTTGTTTACACAGAAGTTACGGGTTCAAACGAGACACCTCTTGAAGATACACAGCCCATATTTGTTGAAAAGGCAACAAGAGTTCTGGATAAATACGGCGATCCTGTTACAAGAATTACAGGTTATTACCGAACAGAAAAACGAGTGTTCTATCTTACCGATGAACTTGCAAAAGAAGTTACACATCAGGTACGCGGCGGTGACATTATAAAACTCACCTATAATTCAGAAAACTATATCAAGGGTATTCAGGTTATCTATAGTTATGCTGACCGTGAACTGAAAGTTGCAAACCCCACACAGGAAGATATAACAGCGGTTTTCAGAATCATGAACGCCAATGTCTACAGAAAAGAAGATACTGTAATTATTTCCACAACTCAGAACCTTGTTCCGGGAACTGACTATGAAGGCGAAGAACTTTCGTTCGAAGAAGTTCGTAATGTTTCAAAATATAGAATGCATATATATGATGAAAAAACAGAAACCATTTCTGCAGCCACAGCAGCAGACATTATAGCATTTAAAGATACAGGTTCAATCTGTTCGGAAATTGTTGTATATGACAGATATGGTGATCCGTTTGACATGTATATATTCAAATATTAATGAATATAGAGATTAAATCTCTTTATATCATAGGATAATTTAATCAAATTATCTGCTCCTAAAAAATATAAGGATTCAGGTCATCCTCCGGCTTCCCACGGAGGGTGACCAACCCCGAATCCGAAAATGTGTATGAAAGATGATATTTAAAAGTTAATAAAAACTTTGTTGATTTTTAAATATTATCCGTTTATGTCAAACATTCAACAAATGGAGTTACTCGCAGGACACAAATACAAATTACTGATTCTGACATAATATAGTAACCGGATTACACGGTTTTCTGTTGAAAACCATTGTAATATATATTTTATTTTTTAGGAGGAATAAAAAATGACAAAAGCAGAACTTCAAGTAAAATTTGAAGCTGGCCGTAAAGCGATTCGCAATGCGGTAGACTTCCAGCTCGGTTTCCTTGGCGAAGGCGGAAAGTATATCTGGGACGG
>JAZQJX010000068.1:0-7071 GCA_045541875.1 Clostridia bacterium
CAAAGAATTTTCGGTGTAGTGTTTTTGCGACAGTGCGAGGCAAAAACACAGTAAATGCTGACGCATTTGCGAGTATTTTAACAAAGCAGTGGCGTAAAAACACACACCCAAAACGGGTTCGGATGCTGACGCAACTGCTTATGGTCATGAAACCGAAGGTTTCATTTCATGCACCTTCAGGTGTATTTCTTTCACATATCCCGACGGCGAAACGCCCACGTGATTTTTAAACACTCTGCTGAAATAATATTCATCGCAAAATCCGCATTTGTATGCTATCTCACCAATAGAGTCATATCTCCCCACCAAAAGTTCGCAAGCAAAATCTATTCTTTTGGAAATCACATATTTGTTGGGAGATTCACCCAGAAACTTTTTGAAAAGTGTTGACATATATTTATAACTTATTCCGCACATTTCACAGAGACTCTTATAGTTTATATCATTCTCAAAAAAATGTTCATCAAGATAGTCAACAGCAGGCTTTATTATCTCAAATTTTGAAGAATCCGCATATTGGTAATTATCGGCAAAAATTTCTGCAAGAATTTCATACAAAACAGACATGACATTATAGTAACATCCGCCTTTTTTGCAAATCCACAATTTCTCCGCCTGAATGAATAGGTTTTTTATGTGACCATTCTTCGAAAAATTCTTCACAATCATTTCACGGGGAAACTGTGAATCAGATGTGAATCCCACAATAATGCCTTCGGCAGGTTCTGTAATGTCCACCCGATAGTCGGGATGATCTTCTTTATCAGTTGAGGGCGGAATGAATCTGATATCCCCTGCGCGCTCGCGTTGGGTTTTGTCACCGTAGTGAACCAAAACATCCCCGCTGAGTTTATAAATCAACTCATAATTTGAAAAATTGGCTGTAGGGAATTTCATATGAGGTGTGTTTGGATCATCGGATTTACGGAATATGTAGTTTATTTCTTTTATTGAAATTTTTTCGCAGTTGAACATATTATACATCCTATACTAAATTTATTACCTTGAATTTTAGCATAATTCCACTTACAATTCAATATTTTTGTTCCATAAAACACAAAAAATCAACAAAGTGCATTCTAATCACCCAAAACATTTGATATGATAAACACGAGGTGATTTGTATGACTGAAAGAATAAAAAATATGGCAGACTCTGTTTTAAAAGAATTTTTCTATCCCGAAAGCAAAGAATGCATTTATGACAGGATGGATTTGCTTTTGCCTGAAAGGATACTCCAGACAAAAAGGGTTTGTGACTATATGAAATCCCAGGATGTTCATATCCCTGAAAACGCAATGTTTGTAGGGCTTCTCGGATTTGATAAATGCCCCTATCCCACAGACTTTTCGCTAAAATCTGGGCTACATCACACAAATGAGATGTGGAACACATTTTCTGAAGATGAAAAGCATATTCCCATTGAAAACCTTAAATTTTTCGGCTATCAGCACGCAACTCCGAACTTTGGAAAAGTTATCAGAATCGGTATTGAGGGGTTAAAAAAAGAAATCTCGGAATCTATGGAAAAGTTCAGAGATGACAGTGATAAAACTGAGTTTTTAAAGGCTTGCCTCATGTTATGCGACGGCATTATCTCCTGGCAGGAAAAATGTGCCAAAGAATGCAAAAAGGCTTTTGAACTTGAAGAGAATCCCGAAAGAAAAAAACAACTTGAAAAAATGTATGAAAATGTAAAAAGAGTTCCGCGCCATCCTGCGAGAAATTTCTACGAGGCTTTGCAATGCCTGTATTTCTGTTTTGATTTTATGAGAGACGGAATCGGACTTCCTGACAGGTGGCTATACAAATTCTATCAGGATGACATAAACAATGGTGTCCTTACAAGAGATGATGCAAAGGAACTTTTGCAGGAATGCTTTATAAAAATTCAGGGGGCATTTGACTATAATCTCCCAAATTCAAGAAAAGGCGGACAAAGTCATTTTTCTGTGGGCGGTTATACCGTAGACGGTGAAGACGGTTACAACGAACTCTCCGACCTGATTATGGAATCTTTGATGGAACTTCCCCTCTATGTTCCCCAGATATCTTTCAGATGGACAAAGAAAACCCCCACTTCTGTTTTAGAGCGGATTATGGATTTTGAAAGACATGACAAAAACAAACGCATCGCATTTGCCAATGATGAAGCAAAAATCAAAGGTCTTATGAACTGCGGCATTCCGTGGGAAAAGGCTGTGGACTATTCAATGACAGGATGCAACCTTATCACTCTTCCGGGTGCCATGTGGTACGGATGCGATTCTTCAAATCAGGCAAAACCCCTGACCGATACTCTCTATGGCAGAAAAGAAGATATATTAAAAGCAAAAACATTTGATGAGTTTTATGAAATATACGAAGAGGAACTTCATAAAACACTAAAAAGAGCAATGGAAATTGACGATCTGCAAAACCTTTCCAGAGCAAAAGATGAATGTATATTAGGAAGTTTATTTTTAGACGGATGCATAGAAAACGGTGTTTCCCTCACCAAAGGCGGTGCCCTTGGAATCAGCGAACTTGGCGGAGGCGCAGGTCTGATATGCACCATTGACTCTCTGACCGTAATAAAGCAACTGGTTTTTGAAGAAAAAATAATTACCATGGAAAATCTTCTTGAAGCCCTTGAAAACAACTGGAAAAACCATGAAGATATGCGAAATCTTATTTTAAACAAAACAAAATTTTTCGGAAATGATGATGAAATGTCCGACGCTATTGCACAAATGGTGACAACAAGCACCTTTGAATTTGCAAAAGACAAAACCGACGTTTTCGGGAAACACTATCTTGCAAGCACAACCCCCGGATACAGAGAATATGAAAAATGGTTTGGTGCCACATCGAGAGCTACTCCTGACGGAAGATTTGACGGAGCACCTTTTGACTGCATCGGAATCGGTCAGACAAACGGCAAAGATAAAAACGGTCTCTCTGCCCTTTTAAATTCCGTTGCCAAATCTGATCCGACAAAACATTTCAGCGGTGTGACCGTTACCAACATAAATTTAGATTCATCTCTTATATACGATGAAGATAATTTTAAAAAGACAGTTAAACTTGTGGAAACCTATTTTAAAAACGGCGGATCGCAGTTGCAGATAAACTGTGTCAGCAAAGAAGATCTGATAAATGCAAAAGAAAATCCTGAAAAGTATAAAAACCTAAGAGTCAGAGTCAGCGGATTTTCTGCATATTTTGTTGAACTTGAAGAATCTCTTCAGGATAATATCATTGCACGGACACAAATACATTAAAATTAGCGAAACAACATTTTGCACTATGGGAGGAAATCAAATGCACGCACTAATTTTTGATATACAAAGAAATTCTTTTGTTGACGGACCGGGAATCAGGACAACCGTTTTTTTCAAAGGCTGTAATCTCAGGTGCAAGTGGTGTCACAATCCCGAAAGTCAGAAAAAAGAAAAGGAAATTATGTTTTACAAAAATAAATGCACCCTTTGCGGAAGATGCCAAGATATTGAAGAATTTGACGAAAACTTCTTTTGCTACAATGATGCAAGGGAGCTTTGCGGAAAAGATTATACAGCCGATGAAGTTTTAAAAATTATCATAAAAGACAAAACCTTTTATGATAATTCAGGCGGTGGTGTAACCTTTTCAGGGGGAGAATGTATGCTTCAGATTAATTTCCTTTTGGAAATCCTGAAAAAGTGCAAAGAAAATGGAATACACACCGCAGTTGATACCGCAGGGCATATTCCGTGGGAACATTTTGAAAGGCTTATCCCTTACACCGATCTTTTTTTGTATGACATAAAATCTATGGATTCTTCTGTTCACAAAGAATATACAGGTGTTTCAAACGAATTGATACTTGAAAACCTTTCCCGCCTTTTAGACTCAAATGTTCCCCTTTGGATAAGAGTGCCGGTTATCACGGGGGTAAATGACACAGAGGAAGAAATGGAAAAAATCAAAAATTTTGTTTCAGGAAAGGGAAAATGCGAAAAAATTGAACTTCTGCCCTATCATGCCATGGGCGAACACAAATATGAAGCCCTTGAAATGAAGAGAGAAGAATTTAAAGTTCCAAGCATGGAAAAAATGCAGACACTTAAAAATATTTTCCGCACACTGTGAATTGACAGAACGTGACATATCGGATATAATTTTATTATAATCGGTAAGTTCTTATATAATCACAGGAGGAACAGTATGAGTTTTGAAAAAATCAAAAAAAGACTCGGTCTCGGATGTATGAGACTTAAAATGGACGGAGAAAATGTCTGCTACGAAGAACTCGAAAACATGGTGGATTGTCTCATTGATTCGGGATTCAACTATTTTGACACCGCCCACGGATATATTGGCGGAAAAAGTGAGATTTGTGTGGGAGACTGTATTTCAAAAAGACACAAAAGAGAAGATTTTGTCCTGACGGACAAACTTTCTGCATGGTGCTATAAGACAGAAGAAGATATTGACACTCTTTTTGAAAAACAACTTGCCCAATGCAAGGTGGACTATTTTGACTTTTATCTTCTCCATTCCGTAAATTCCGAAACCTATCCAAAATATAAGGAAACAAATGCAATAGATCATCTCAGAAAGTTCAAAAAAGAAGGCAAAATAAAGCACATAGGAATTTCCTTTCACGACAGTGCGTCTTTTCTTGATATGGTACTTTCTGAAATTCCCGACATTGAAGTGGTTCAACTTCAGATAAACTATCTTGACTATGACGATCCCCAGGTTCAGAGCAAAGAGTGTTATGAAACTGCAGTTAGGCATGGAAAGAAAATCATTGTTATGGAACCTGTAAAGGGCGGCTCTCTTGTGAATCTTCCCCCAAAGGCGGCAAATCTTTTAGATTCTCTTGGCTACGACAACTATGCATCATTTGCCCTTGGGTTTGTTCAGAGTTTCCCTGAGGTGTTTATGATTCTTTCGGGTATGGGCAATATGGAAATGGTCAGACAAAACATGAAAACTTTTGATGAATTTGTCCCATTTGGTCAAAAAGAGGAAGCAATAGCAAAAGAACTCAGACATCTCATAAGAGAAGCAAAACTCATTCCATGTACCGCCTGTTCCTACTGCACAGAGGTTTGCCCCAAAAATATTCCCATTCCAAAAAGTTTTGGCGCATACAATGAAGTCTTGGGTGCAAAAATGACAATTGCAGATGCAAAAAAAGCCTTTCCCAACGTCATGGAAAAGGCCAAAGATTGCATAAAGTGCGGCAAATGTGAATCCGTTTGTCCGCAAAAAATCTCAATCAGAGAAAAACTTGAAGAAATCGCAAAAAAATGCGAATAAAATGCAAATATCCTATTTAAAAATTTCAATACTTCTTTCTAACATCCCATTGATATGTGCAATCAAAGTGCCATAATTTGTAAATGGCACGCCCTGACTTTTTGCCATATTCATTCTTTCCCGGACTTCTTTGGGTGTTATCATACATCCACCGCAATGAATTATGAGGGAATAGGGAGATAAATCTTCAGGAAAAGATGTGCCTTGAGTGAAATCAAAGGTTACATCTTTTTTTGTATAATCTTTTATCCATTTGGGCAGTTTCACCGTTCCGATGTCTTCACATTGTCTGTGGTGAGTGCAACCCTCACAAATGAGAATTTTGTCCCCGTCTTTTATGTCAGAAAGATGATTTGCGCCCTGAAGTGCCGTTTCAAGAAAACCGTTTTTTCTCGCCATCAGCACGGAAAAAGATGTCAGAGGAATATCCTCGGGAGTGTTTTTGTCTGCAAAGGCAAAACACTGAGAATCGCAAATCACAAGAGAAACTTTGCCTTTAAGATTTGAAAGAGCAGAAACATATTCATTCTCTTTTGTCATAACACAGACAGAATCGGAATCAAGAATCTCTCTTATTGCCATTTGCTGAGGAAGAATCAGTCTTCCTTTGGGGGCAGAGGAATCTATGGGAATCAAAAGCACCACCGTGTCTCCTTTTGAAATCAGGTCTGACACAAGAGGAGCAGGTTTTTCCAAAAGATTATATAATGACGAAATCTTTTCTTTAAGCGCCTCAATTCCGTCCCCTGTGTGGGCAGAAACAAAAACCTGCGCGTCATCTTCTTTTGGCAAATTTTCCACAAGGTCTGATTTGTTTCTGACAATCACAAAAGGTATCCCTTTTTCCTTAAAAATCCCCAGAAGATTCTCTTCGGTTTCCAAAAGTTCTCTTCCTGCTTCGCTCACCAGTACGGCAATATCCGTCTTTGAAAGAATTTCTTTTGCTTTCCCCATCCTTTTTTCCCCAAGAAAAGTACCATCATCAAAGCCCGGTGTGTCAATAATCACAACAGGGCCAAGGGGAAGAAGTTCCATGGCTTTTTTGACAGGATCAGTGGTTGTTCCGCTCATTTTTGAAACCAGGGAAACCTCCTGATTTGTAAGAGCGTTCACAAGGCTTGATTTTCCTGAATTCACAATGCCGAAAAAGGCAATCTGAATTCTCTGGGACGATGGTGTAAGATTCAGGCTCATAAAATGTCACATTCTTTCCTGATTAGTCTTTTGTAATAACGTGGGAATAGGCAGTTTTTGCACTAACGCCTTTGAGGTTCCCGATTTTTCCGGATAAAGTGCTGATAATGTCCTGAGGAGCATCAACTGCAATGCTTATTATGTGGATATCCTTTTCCCTGTAGGGAATACCCATTCTGCCGATGATGTGTCTGCCATATTCGTGAAGAAGGGCATTGAGTTCATCAACAGAATCCATGTTCTCAACAATAATTCCGATTACCGCAACTCTTGTTTCCATAAAATTCATCCTTTCAGAGTCAGTTTTGTGAATTGGTTTTGATAAAATTTCACACTTTCAACTTGTGCTTAAGCACGCGGGAGCCAAGCCCCGTATGCCTTAAACTTGATAAATTTGCACACTTTCAACTTGTCGCTCTCGCAAGGCGTCAGCCTTGCTTCGATCTCCGCATTGAAATTTTACTAAATTTCTCTGCGTTTAAGGTCGAAGAGTTTTAAAATAGACAATTTTGTTTTATACAAGTGAAATCTCAAAGAGAATACTGACGTATTTTTTAGAGATTTCACGCGGGATATAGCGAAATT
>JAZQJX010000069.1:0-9427 GCA_045541875.1 Clostridia bacterium
GGCTCACCAAGATTTTCTCTTCTGTGAGCGGTTATCATTATGAGTCTTGAATCTGATGCCCATTCAAGTTCAGGGTGGCTATAATCCGATTTTACGGTGGTTTTCAGAGCATCTATTGCAGTGTTGCCTGTTACAAAAATTGAATCTTCACTTTTCCCTTCTTTCAAAAGATTTTCCTTTGAAAGAAGTGTGGGAGCAAAGTTGTATTTTGAAATTATGGAAACTGCCTGACGGTTAAATTCTTCAGGGTATGGGCTATAGATGTTGTATGTTCTGAGACCTGCCTCAACATGACCTACGGGAATCTGCTTGTAGAAGCAGGCAAGGGCTGTTACAAAGGTTGTGGAAGTGTCGCCATGAACTAAAACAACATCAGGTTTTACTTCATCAAGAACTTCACCTATTCCGTTTAAAATGTTTGTTGTGATATCAAAAAGAGTCTGTTTGTCTTTCATTATGGACAAATCATAATCAGGCACAACACCAAACACTTCAAGCACTTGATCAAGCATCTGACGATGCTGACCTGTTACACACACAACTGTTTTTATATTTTCTCTTGATTTTAGTTCGTTAACCAAGGGACACATCTTTATTGCCTCGGGGCGTGTCCCGAAAACAAGCATTACAGTTTTCATAATTCTTCCTGCCTTTATTTATTGGTAATTATACATAACATCATACCACAACAAGATAGGTTTGTCAATTTGGGGAATTTTAAAACTCCTATAAAACAATTAATCCCTGAGTCACTCATTTTAGTCAAACATTTTGTTTATATTCTCTATAGTAATTCTTGTCAGAATATCTCCACCTTCACTGCCTGTGTCACCGCTTGAAATATAGGCACTGTAGTGGCCTGCTTTTTCAGCCTTTTTGGTTGGCAGATATCCGTGAGCACCGCAACAAAGCTGAACAATAAAAGTTTGCTCTGCCTTGCTTCTTGCTTTTATTCTGTTGCCATAGTCCAAAAACATTTCATATGGATTTGTTGCAATTGCAATGTTTCCCAAACGTATGACATGGCATTCAACATTCACAATCTCTTTGTGCTGCTGTTCCCGATATCTTGCAATAAGACCTGCATGGACATGCATACGTGCGCTGTCTTCAAAGTCAAACGAATCTCTGTCTCTGTTTTTGTCAATGTAGTATTCAATCTCTCTTACTGCATTATCATATTCTTTCATTGTGGCTTTTCTCAAAGGAAGATCTAATTCTATCACCTTGTGCTCAAAAACAGCATCATCTTTCAAAACTGTTATGTCTTCATAGACAGAAATAATTTCATTGGCAATTCTTTTTCCCACTTTATTGCATCCGCTGATGTCATACATTGACGGGTCTGCTTTGTGAAGGATAACATTTTCGCGCTTAACATTGGGGTCATCAATGGAAGTTTCGGGCTCAACCCATCTTACAAGGTCTCTCGGACACTGGTCCCCACCGGCTCCGCACAGTCCAAGAAGAAAAACATCACTTCCAAGCTTTTCTCTTAAGATTGCTTTTGTTCTTCCCCAATAGTCTGCGGATATAATACTTCTCTGTTCAAGAATCTGCGCGGGGCAGGCTATGTTTGCAACAACTCCGGTCAAAACTCTATTTTTGTCAAAGGTGTATAAGAGCTCTATGCCCGAATCATTTCCTCCCTCAAGTGATACGAAGTTTGCAGTATTTGTATCGCCCCACATCTGAGAGGTGCCATCGTCATAGCTTACTCTGCGGCACATTCCTACCGGTGCCCTTCCAAATTCGTTTGTATATAACGCTTGTGCTCTCACATCCCATGCTTTCTTTGCCGCAAGAGCTATTTTATCAGTTACAAACTCAATCCCCTCATCGGGAGTCAGTATTGTATCATCCACGGCAACCTTTTCTTTATATTTTTTATCTTCAGGCAGAAATTCCTCAAGAATATCCAGTGACAACGGATTTTTCTGATGCTCGGTATCTTCACGCTTGCCCAATTCCAAAGATGTGTGAGTGTGTGTCACGGCTACAACGAGTTTTTTTGCATCAAATTCCGGCAAAAGCCCTGCAAGTTTCTTTCTTGCAATTTTTATATGATTATCAGTCATTCCTTCAACATCAACGGAAGCTAAAATCATCTGTTCTTCGCCGGATTCTACTGCCATTGCCGTAACAGTGATATCGGATTCCACATATTCTGAAATTCTTTCGTAAAACTGGCCTGCAAGACGCACTTTCTTTGCAGGCACAATGCTTTCTTCTGCCCATCCTATTATCACGCTCATATTCTTATTCTCCTTTACGATAGGTTATGTATTCATCAATAGCACTGTCAATCAATACTTTTACATACTCATCAAGAACTTCATCAAGTATAGATTTTGCCTTTCCAAAAACCTCATCACTCATCTGATTAAACGGAAATACGGCTCTATCATCAACAGCTACTCCACGATGAACCAAGAGCTTTTTCAAAATTAATGAACAGTTTGTATCCAGGTTGTATATCGGCATCAGCTTTTGAATCAGATGAAACAGTGCTTGTGTTTTCTTAAAATTACCTTCGTTTGCACTGCGAACAAGCTCACTCCAGATTTCAGGAACAATGACCGAAAAAGCTCCTATGCATCCGCCACCGCCATTGTTGGCAATATTTGATAAAAACTGATCGTCATAGCCCGAGAATACAGTAAAATTATGTCCTTCAACAGCTCTGCACACCATATTTGTATGTCCCGGTTCGCTTACGGAATCTTTAAGACCAATAACATTAGTATTATTTTCCAAAAGTCTCTTGATTGTTTCAGGCTCTATGCTGTGCCCTGTCCTTTGAGGATAGTTGTACAGATAGAAATCTCCTTTCAGCTCTTTTGCCAAACGATCATAATACACAAATAATTTTTCCTGATCAACGCCGAAATAATATGGCCCGATTATCATTGGCGTGTATCCCATTTCATACACTGCATTGGACAAATACAGAGTGTCTTCATAATTTACACATCCGGTACCCGCAAGGAGCTCTACCCTTCCATTTACATAATCTGCATAAAACTTAAAAAAATCAAGTCTTTCAGATACACTGAAATTCGGAAACTCTCCTGCTGAACCAAGAACCAATATTCCGTCCACTCCGCCTTTTATGAGAAAATCTATAACCTTTTTGTTGCCTTCATAATCCGGTTTTTCATTTTTGCCAAGGATTGTCACTACAGGTGTTATTATCTTTGCCATATTTGCCTCTCCTTATATAGAATCATTTTTTATTATTCCGCCCTCTGCACCTGATGAAGCCAATTTACAGTATAGTCCAAGCCATCCCCTCTTGAATTTGGGTTCGGGGCGTTTCCATTCCTTCAGACGAGCAACGATTTCATCATCGGAAACAAGCAAATTAATGCTTTTGGAGTTCACATCTATTTCTATCATATCCCCGTCGCGGACAATTGCAATGGGTCCACCCTCTGCAGCTTCGGGAGAAATGTGCCCAACAAAGCATCCGTTGTTTGTTCCTGAAAATCTCCCATCGGTAATCAGAGCAGTGGTTTTGGAAAGCCCACGCCCGTATATATATTTCATTGCCTTTGCCATTTCACGCATACCCGGGCCACCTTTTGGACCTTCATATCTTATCACCACAACATGACCGTCACGGACCTTGCCTTCTATGATTGCCTTCTCTGCCTCTTCCTCAGAGTCAAAACAAATTGCTTCTCCTTTAAAATGATGCAGACTTTCATCGAAGGCACCGGGCTTTGTAATTCCTGTGTCGGGAGCAAGATTTCCGCGAAGTACGGCAACGCCGCCCATAATTGAAAAAGGATTGTCCATAGTGTGATTAACAAGCCCTGTTGGCTTATAGCGGTATGTATGATTTGCAATATTTTCTGCCAGAGTATGTCCGGTAACGGTCATCACATCTATTTCAAGAAGTGAACGAAGGTTTTCCATTAATTTTGGAACACCGCCATCTTTGTGAAAATCTATAACATTATATTTGCAGGAAGGATTCATTTTTGCAAGTTGTGGTGTGGTGTCGGAGAGCTTATCAAATTCTTCTAAAACATTGATATCAAGTTCTGCTTCATAGGCAATTGCGGTAAGATGCATAACGGCATTGGTAGAACCACTCATTGCCAGATTGGCTTTTATTGCATTGCGAACAGAAGCATTTGTTATTACTTTTCGTGAGGTTATATTCTTCTCCACAAGCTCCATAATTTTTATTCCCGTCTCTTCAGCTTTTTCCAGACGTTGGGCTGATGTTGCCGGCGCCATAGCTCCGTCAGACAGGGTCATTCCAAGCGCTTCAGACAAAATACACATTGTGTTTGCGGTTCCGAGATATGAACAGGAACCACATCCCGGGCAAGATGTATCCTCTAAAGATACGTATTCTTCTTCAGTAATCATCCCCGCAGACAGCATTCCGTATGCCTCCCAACTGGATGTCTGGTCAGACTCTCTGCCATCAAAAAACGCACCACCCTCCATTGGTCCTCCCGGAAGGATTATGCATGGGATGTCCAGTCTTGCAGCTGCCATAAGCATGCCGGGAACAATTTTGTCGCAAGACCCCAGCATTACAAGACCATCAAAAAGATTGATTTGTGCCATAGTTTCTATTGAATTTGCAATCAGTTCGCGAGACGGCATAATAAAATGCATTCCGTCGTGACATTGTCCCATACCATCACAGCCTCCGATTACGCCAAACTCAACCGGTGTTCCGCCTGCACGGTAAATTCCGTCTTTGACACGTCTCGCCACCTGCTGAAGATTAAAATGACCGGGGACACATTCACTCCAGGCATTTGCAATTCCAATCATCGGACGTTTTAAATCATCAGTGCTGAATCCCATAGATTTGTAGGTTGCACGATAGTATTGATTATTAAGACCATCTAATATTTTTCTGCTTCGTTCCATACTCAATCTCCTCACTCGTATTGACATTTCTACAATTTAATGTTAACATAGTTCAAAGACAAATTCTTGCCATAAACAAGATGAATTATGTCATTTTTTTACGTTTAGGGTGATTGTAATGCAAGCTAAATTCGGAATTGAACGAGAACTTTCTGACGAAATTTTTTACAAGGAATGTGAAAATGACAATGGAGATTTTCATTTTCATTCTCAAATTGAAATCTGCATTGTTGATGAGGGCGAAATGAATGTGCTCATAAATGAAAATATGAAAAAACTAAAAAAGGGTGATATGTCTATTGCACTGAGCTATGATTCTCATTTTTATCAGCCCGTAAATTATTCAAAGACAAGCCTGCTCATTATTCCCCTTCATATGTGCAACGAAATTATTTCGATTATAAACAACAAAAAAGTTATCAATCCTTTCATATGTGATTGTGAAGTGACGAAAGAAGTAAAAAAATATTTTAACAAAATAAAAAAAGGAACCGAAAACGAAATTTTGGTTCGGGGTTATATCTATGTTATTTTGGGTCTGATTATGAACAATGTTTATATGGAAGCTATAGATGAATCTCTCCCCCAGGAACTTTTGTCCAAAATCCTCTTATATATTCACACAAACTATAAAAGTGACGTATCGCTGGAATCTATCTCTAAAAAATTCGGATATAATCAAAGCTATATTTCAAGACATTTCAAAACCAATTTCAACATAGGAATTAAAGAATATGTGACAATGGTCAGGCTTAAAGGTGCTATCGGACTTATGCATCAGGGAACACACAGTATTACATATTGTGCCATGGAAAGTGGCTTTAATTCGCTACGTACATTCTTTCGTGCATTCAGCAAGG
Source organism: Clostridia bacterium (assembly GCA_045541875.1). GTDB lineage: Bacteria > Bacillota > Clostridia > UMGS1810 > UMGS1810 > RGIG1828. The sequence continues at coordinate 5,760 of JAZQJX010000069.1, forward strand.
AGTTTCACTGCACACCAAAGGAATATATGCAACAAACCAAATAAAAATCCCCCTCCCACTTATAACTGCTCCTGATTTTGTGGGAAGGGGGATTTTTTTGTAGAATTATCAGAAATTACCGGGAAGTATGGCTGTACTCATAAATCCTGTGGGAGCTCCAAGTTCTGTTAGGGGTTTATCGCTATAGTGTCATTTAGGGACGCTGTCATTTAGCGACGTACATTTTTTGTCAACATTTTTGAATTACACCTCGTGATACTCCGGTTACGCGTTCAAGTTGCCTTATTGAATAACTCTCTTTTAATTCGCAAAGTATCTCGTTTCGCTTTTGTTTATCCATACCACCAATCAGATTTGGTTCTATTCCATATTTCTTTATTATGTTTCTTCTTATGCCATCATCAGTAATTTTAACCTTATCATCAACAATAAAAATATTCTTTTCCATTATTTCATGAAATTCTTCAAACCCTTTTGTTCCATTTATCATTTCTAAAATAAATTCTTTGTCAGCAAGACCGCTTTCGCTATATGCATATTCATTGTAACTACTCCATTCGTATTCGTTCAATTCTTTTATCATACGAGCTTTAAGTGGGTTTTGATGTATATATCTTACAACCGACAGAAAATACTCATCCACTTCAACAGGTTGGCTTTTGTACCTATTTGCAATCAATGCTCCGCTCCTTTTATATTTTATATTGTACCATCGTGCATACTTAGTAAGCAATCTTTTCATTATTTGCGATATGTCTCCCGTTTCTCTTTCTTTCAACATGATATGTACATGATTCGTCATAAAGCAATACACATATATTTCAAAGCCCATATCCATTTTCAAATTCATTAATATTTCTTTTAGTTTAATGTAATCAGCTTCTTCTTCAAAAATATGTTGTCGATTTACTCCTCTAAAAACAATGTGATATAATCCGCTTTGACTGATTTGGCGCGCTATTCTTGCCATTAAAATCACTCCTTAGTCGGATTATATCGCATCAATTTGTTTCAGTCAATCAAAAGATGCCAAAAAATGTACGTCCCCTTTTGTCACGTCCCCTTTTGTCAAAAAGTAAAATTGAAAATGCCAAATTATGTCTCGAATATGAAAATATGACTGTTCAGGAAATCTCTGATTATCTCGGTTTTGTATCTCCTGCATATTTCACAAGACAGTTCCGAGAATTTACCGGAATGACACCGTCGGAATATAAGTCATCTTTGTTTTAGCGATAATACCAAAATGCGACGTTCGATAGTTCGTGATGAATTATTGAACGCCGCATTTTATTAATTTATTAATCTTTTTCAAGTATGTCCGCAATTCTCTTTGAAGCAAAACCGTCTCCATAGGGATTGCTTGCCTTACTCATTGCGTCATATGCATTTTTGTCATCCAAAAGGAGTTTAAAGTTTTCATAGATAACATCTTCATCTGTTCCAACAAGCTTTAATGTGCCTGTCTTTATGCCTTCGGGACGCTCTGTTGTGTCTCTCATTACAAGAACGGGTTTTCCAAGAGATGGTGCCTCTTCCTGAATTCCGCCTGAATCTGTTAAAATCATATAACTCTTTGAAAGGAAATTATGAAAATCTATTACTTCCAAAGGTTCAATGATGTGAATTCTGTCACAGTCACCAAGTTCTTCGTCGGCGGCTGCACGTACAACAGGGTTCATGTGGATTGGATATATTGCTTTAACATCGGGATGGTCGTCCATAACTCTTCTTATGGCTCTGAACATATTGTGCATAGGCTCACCAAGATTTTCTCTTCTGTGAGCGGTTATCATTATGAGTCTTGAATCTGATGCCCATTCAAGTTCAGGGTGGCTATAATCCGATTTTACGGTGGTTTTCAGAGCATCTATTGCGGTGTTGCCTGTTACAAAAATTGAATCTTCACTTTTTCCTTCTTTTAAAAGATTTTCCTTTGAAAGAAGAGTCGGAGCAAAGTTATATTTTGAAATTATGGAAACTGCCTGACGGTTAAATTCTTCAGGGTATGGGCTATAGATGTTATATGTTCTGAGACCTGCCTCAACGTGGCCTACGGGAATCTGCTTGTAGAAGCAGGCAAGGGCTGTTACAAAAGTTGTTGAAGTGTCTCCGTGAACTAAAACTACATCAGGCTTTACTTCATCCAAAACCTCTCCTATTCCGTTCAGGATATTTGTTGTGATGTCAAAAAGTGTCTGTTTGTCTTTCATAATTGACAAATCATAATCAGGCACAACATCAAAGACTTCAAGAACCTGATCGAGCATCTGACGGTGCTGACCTGTAACACACACAACTGTTTTTATATTTTCTCTTGTTTTAAGTTCATTAACCAGAGGACACATTTTTATTGCCTCAGGACGTGTTCCGAACACAAGCATTACTGTTTTCATAGTTTATCCTGCCTTTATTTTTATGAATTTACATTTTATTAATGATACCACGATAACGCATTTTTGTCAATTTTTTCACAGGTTTTACACAAAAATCCTGAATTTTATGTCATACAGGCAGAAAAAATGAGACCGACATATGCGGAGTGTTCTTAAGGACAGTAATATATCCTGACATAAATATCACATTCCTTTCCAATACAATCTTGGTGGATACATTTATACAACATACAAAAATACAGGCAGGTGGGACCCATATTTTATGTTGTAAGCGAATTTAGGTTTATAAAAAAGCAGGCTGAGCCTGCACCCAAGTCGCGGGCGTAATTTGATATACATCTTGTCTCGCGAACTAAATTCTGCGTAATTTCCTATACAGCAAGAAAGCAGGCTGAGCCTGCACCCAAGTCGCGAGCGTAATTTGATATACATCTTATCTCGCGAACTAAATTCTGCGTAATTTCCTATACAGTAAAAAACAAACAGAAACGAGCTTGAAATCATTCAACTTCATTTCCGTTTTGATTTAATTATTTCTGCTAAATTATAAATTGAAAAAATCATTTTAGCATAATCAATGTCGTTTAGATATGCCAAAGGCACTCCGTTCGGAGTGCCCTGGTATTTTTTTGCATTCAATTTTTCTCAATACACTGTTCTACTATTAATACTCAACTTCTGAGCCGTGTTCTTTAGCAAGTTCTTCTAATGCTTTGTTATATCCGTCAAGAAGTCCAACAGCTTCTACAAGCTTATCATTTCCTGCATTAACTGTTGCTTCATCCTGAGTTTCACAGCCTTCAGAGAGAGCTTCAAAGCCTGTCTTATAAGTTTCCATCACCTTAACATATTTATCCTTTATTGCTTTAACTTCTTCTGTTTCAGGGGTAATGTCCTTGAGTTTTTCAAGTGAACCGTTTACAAGAGGAAGAAGTGTATCGTCAATACTTTTCTTGATAGCAGCATCATCCTCAAGTGTTTCCCAAGTTCCAACCTCTGTCGTGATTTTTGTATAATTTTCAGTAACTTCTTTCATTTCAACATTTAAGAAGTTTTCCAAATCATCATAAACAGGATCACTGCATCCTGTTAAGAGTGTAAATGACATAACCACCATAAGTAAAAGTGCATAAATCTTTTTCATAATAAATTCCTCCAAATTAACTTTTTTGTCTATGTGTAAAGCCGTTTTGACAAATTATATTAATCCTTTTGAAGCTGCTCTCCAAAGGAATGTAACAATTTCAGCGCGAGTGCATGATTTTCCCGGAC
>JAZQJX010000070.1:0-7413 GCA_045541875.1 Clostridia bacterium
CACGTTGAATACGAAACAGCTGCAAGACACTATGCTCACGTTGACTGCCCGGGACATGCCGACTACGTTAAAAACATGATCACCGGTGCTGCTCAGATGGACGGTGCAATCCTCGTTGTATCATCTGCTGATGGTCCTATGCCTCAGACAAGAGAACACATTCTTCTTGCTCGTCAGGTTGGTGTTCCCTATATCGTAGTATTCATGAACAAAGTTGACCAGGTTGACGATCCCGAACTTCTCGAACTCGTTGAAATGGAAATCAGAGATCTTCTCTCTGAATATGATTTCCCCGGTGACGATATTCCGATCGTTAAAGGTTCAGGTCTTGCAGTTCTCGAAAGTTCTTCAACAGATGCTGATGCTCCTGAATATGCTTGCATCAAAGAACTTATGGATGCTGTAGATTCCTACATTCCTTCTCCCGAAAGAGACGCTGACAAACCCTTCATTATGCCTGTCGAAGACGTATTCTCTATCACAGGTCGTGGTACTGTTGCTACAGGTAGAGTTGAAAGAGGTGTTGCTCACGTTGGTGATGAAGTAGAAATCGTTGGTCTCACAGACGAAAGCAGAAAGGTTGTTATCACAGGTCTCGAAATGTTCAGAAAACAGCTCGACGATGCTCAGGCTGGTGATAACGTTGGTGCACTTCTCAGAGGTGTTCAGAGAAACGAAATCGAAAGAGGACAGGTTCTTGCTAAACCCGGTTCCATCAACCCCCACACAGTATTCAAAGGCGAAGTTTACGTTCTTACCAAAGATGAAGGTGGACGTCACACACCTTTCTTCAATAACTACAGACCTCAGTTCTTCTTCAGAACAACTGACGTTACAGGCGTAATCAAACTCCCCGATGGTGTTGAAATGTGCATGCCCGGAGATAACGTAACAATGGAAGTTGAACTTATCACTCCTATCGCTATCGAAGAAGGTCTCAGATTCGCTATCCGTGAAGGTGGCAGAACTGTAGGTTCCGGCGTTGTTTCCACAATCATTAAATAATTTAATTTAATATTAAATTTCAAATCAGCCATTGCTTTGCAATGGCTGATTTTTTGCTGTATAGGAAATTACGCAGAATTTAGTTCGCGAGATAAGATGTATATCAAATTACGCTCGCGACTCAGGCTGCAGGCTCAGCCTGCTTTTTTGTATATTTTATGTGATGATTGGTTTGACACAGAAGTAAAATAAGTGTATAATTATAATGGTATTATTTTGGCAATTTAAAATGGAATTTCAGGAGGGCTAAAAATGAAAATAATGACATTCAACACTCAGCATTGCTCGAATTTCTATACCGGCGATTTTGATTATGATCTTATGGCAGACACCATAAATAAATGTGAAGCAGACATTGTCGGCTTAAATGAAATGCGCGGAAAAGGTATTGGAGAAAACAATGTGAGCCAGGTTGAGATTTTGTCACAACTCACCTGCCTGAAACACTGCTATTTTGCAAAGGCAATAGATGTGAATGGGGAATATCCCTACGGAAATGGTCTTATTTCAAGATACCCCATCATAAGCGCAGAAACTATTATGATTCCGGACCCCTGCATAAAGTCAGGAGAAAATTACTATGAGACAAGATGTCTTTTGAAAGCAAAACTTGAAAACGGCATAACAGTTTTAGTCACCCATTTCGGTCTGAATTTTGATGAACAGGAAAATGCGGTGCATACTGTCCTTGAAAATTTTTCGGGTGAAAAATGTATTCTTATGGGGGATTTCAATGCGAAGCCCGATAATGAAGTGCTGAAACCTCTGTATGAAAAAATGAAAGATGCAGGCGAGTTCATCAAAGGGAACAGTTTCACCTTCCCGTCTGACTCTCCTGAAAGAAAAATAGATTATATTTTTGTATCACCCGACATTGAAATTCTTCAGGCGCAAATCCCCGATATTGTGGCGTCTGACCACAGACCTCACACAGCAACGGTAAATATTATTTAGCAATTGAATAGTACTCTGACGGCTAAAAAAACACACAAAATATGTAACAGAAAGGAGGCTGCCCTGTGGCACATACAGAATATGAAAAAATAACCGGAACCGTTGAAACAGTAATCTTTTCAAATGAAGAAAATGGCTACACCGTGGCAGCCATTGAAACGCCTGAATTTAATTTTGTTGCCGTTGGAACAATGTTCGGAATAGGTGAAGGAGAAAAGGTTGTCCTCACAGGCTCGTGGACAAATCATCCGACCTACGGACAGCAGTTTAAAACAGAGATGTATGAAAAGTGCCTGCCTACAAGTGTTGAAGAAATCAATAAATATCTTTCATCAGGCATATTAAAAGGTGTCAGAAAGGCAACAGCGCAAAAGATTATAGAACGGTTTGGCGAAAAAAGCCTTGAAGTTATTGCAAAAGAGCCTATTAAACTTTCACAGATAAAAGGTATTTCAAAAGATAAGGCAATAAGCATCGGCGAAAGTTATGCCACGCAAATTGGTACATCAGAACTTTTTATCTTTCTTCAGAATTTCGGGATTTCCTCAAATGTGTGTATGAAAATATATAAAAAACACAGCATATTTTCAAAAGAAGTGATAATGGATAACCCATACATCCTCTGCGATTCCGATTATGGCGTAAGTTTTAAAAAAGCAGATGAAATTGCACAGAAAAATTCAATTTCACCCGACAGCCAAAAGAGAATATGTGCAGGTCTCATATACACTTTAGGATATATGAGACAGTTTGGTCACACCTATCTTCCTGAAAAAACTCTCATCCAATATGCAAGTGAACTTCTTGGCGTTTTGCCTGATTCAATGAAGGGACACGTGGACTATCTTTGCGAAAGTATGACTTTCGTCAGGGAAAAAAGAAAAGAATATGATGCAATATATCTTTTTGAATATTATAATTACGAAAAATATGTGTCTGAAAAGATTGTCCGCCTTGCAAAAACCAGATATGCACCGGACGTTGATAATATAGAAAAACAAATTGATATAGCCGAGATAAAAAGCGGTCTGAAATTTGCACCGCTTCAGCGGTCTGCCATAAGGCTTTGCGCAAGAGAGAGCGTAATGGTAATAACAGGAGGTCCGGGAACAGGTAAAACAACCATCATAAATGCCATAATAGACATAATGAAATCCGTCAGACTCAAAGTTGTCCTCACTGCACCGACAGGCAGAGCAGCAAAGAGGATGAGTCAGGTTTGTGGTATGGAGGCAAAAACAATTCACCGCCTTCTGGAAGTGAGTTTTTCAGAGGGTGAAGAGATCAACTGTGGGTTTGATGAGACCAATCCAATAGATGCAGATGTAATTATTGTGGACGAAATGTCTATGGTAGATATCGTACTTATGGATTCATTTCTTCATGCGGTGAGACCGGGAACAAGGGTGATTCTTGTGGGAGACTCAAATCAGTTACCCTCCGTTGGGCCGGGAAATGTTTTAAAGGATATAATAGACAGCGGTGTGGTAAGTGTTATAAAACTCAGCGATATTTTCCGCCAGTCGGATTCCGGGATGATTGTATATAATGCCCACGAAGTGAATCAGGGAAGATATCCCGTTTGTAATACAGAAAACAGTGACTTTTATATGAAAAGATGCCGTCTGCCTGAAGAGGGCGTCGAATATATATGCCAGCTTTGCATATCAAGACTTAAAAAGACCTATGGCTATGAACCTTTTGATATTCAGGTGCTTTCCCCAACCAAAAAGGGAATCGCAGGAGTGAATAATCTTAATAAAGTTCTTCAAAAACTTATAAACCCGCCATCAGTCCGTAAGAGGGAAAAAACTTATGGAGACACAATATTTCGTGAAGGCGACAAGGTTATGCAGATTAAAAATAACTATGACATAGAATGGACAAACACCGAAAGTAATTATCTTGGAAGCGGAATATTTAACGGTGATGTGGGATATGTGAGCGAAATCAATACGGATTTTTCCACGCTGACAGTAATATTTGATGATAAAAAAGTCACATACGGATTCTCTGATCTTTCGGAACTGAGCCTTGCCTACAGTATCACCGTTCACAAAAGTCAGGGCAGTGAGTTCCCCGTTGTGATAATGCCGATGTTCCCGGCACCGGGAATGCTTCTTAACCGAAATCTTTTTTACACGGGAATAACAAGAGCAAAGGAACTTGTTGTTCTTGTGGGAGATGAGGGTATTATGGAAAAAATGGTAGATAATGACCGTGAAGATAAGAGATATTCAGGACTTATGGAGAAGTTAAAGGATGAGTATACAGGCTATTAATATTCTGAGGCGTGTAAAGGAAGTTATATATGATATTTTCTGGCCAAAAAAGTGCATTAAATGTAACAAAATAATTTCCCTCGGGAAGAAAGAAGCAATATGCCGTAAATGTGAGGCGGGAGTATTGATGAATTCTTCTGTTGTGATTGAGCCTGACAGATATTTCGAGGAAGTAAACTGTGCACTTCCTTATGAGGATTATGTGCGAAAATATATGATAGATTATAAATTTCATTCCTACAAATATCTTAGCCATGCTTTTGCAAAAGCCATTGAAAAGATTGTGGAAGGAAGAGAATTTCTTGACACCCATAAAATCATATGCCCTGTTCCCATACACCATATGAGAGACAGGGAATATAATCAGTCTCTTCTCATAGCAAGGGAACTTTCAGAAAAGTTTTCTCTTGAACTTTGTCCTGATCTTCTCATAAAAACAAAGAACATAAAACCCATGAGTTCCATGGGCTATGCCATGAGGTACGCATCGGTCACGGGGGTGGTGGATTTCAACCTCAGATATGATGTGTACGGCAAAAACGTTATTTTGGTTGATGACATATATACCACAGGTTCAACTGCGGATGAATGTGCAAAAATTCTCAGAATGCACGGATGTGAAAATGTGATTGTTCTGACATCCTGCTACAGAGACCCGACAAAAGGAGATGTTTATTTTGCCGATGCAGATTAATTCACTGTCCAAAAGTTTTGGGGTGGACGTGATTCTGGAAAATATAAATATGAATATTGCCGACAACGAAAAGATTGGACTAATCGGTGCAAACGGTGCGGGAAAAACAACACTTCTTCGCATAATTGCAGGGGAACTTGGTTATGACACAGGTTCCATATTCACTCCCAAAGATTCTGAAATAGGATTTTTAAAGCAAAATGCTGTGGAAGATACTTCAGACACTATGTGGGAAAATATAATGAGCCTTTTTTCTCATCTCACATCATATGAAGAAGAAATGAGAAATCTTGAATTGAAAATGTCCGATGAGTCCCTCGGAGAGGAAGAGCATCAGAATGTTATGGATGCATACTCAAGGGTGTCAGCGTTATATGAATCCGGCGGCGGATTTGAAATACAGACGAGAATAAACACAGTAATGAACGGAATGGGATTTGATTCTTTTGACCTTAAAACCACAAAAGTAAACACTTTAAGCGGAGGCGAAAAGACAAAATTTGCTTTTGCAAAAATACTTTTGAAAAATCCCGGTGTGCTTTTATTGGACGAGCCCACAAACCATCTTGATTTCCGTACATTGCAGTGGCTTGAAGGATACCTCAAATCTTACAGGGGAATAATAATAGCGGTTTCCCATGACAGATATTTCCTTGACAGTATCTGCGATTCCATATATGAGATAGAAAGAAATAAATCAACAAAATATCCCGGCAACTACAGTGCATATCTTGATGAAAAAAAGAAGAACTATGAAACAGAACTTAAGCACTATGAAGAACAACAGGAAGAAATAAAAAGGCTTGAAGATTACGTTAATCGCAACAAGGTGAGAGCGTCAACCGCAAAAATGGCAAAAAGCAAACAAAAGGCAATTGACCGCATTGAGGTTATGGAAAAACCTGTTCTTATGAATAAGGCATGCAGATTCACATTTGAAATGGACTATCCGTCATATAAGGATGTCCTTATAACAGAAAATCTTGAACTTAATGTAAATGCAGACGGAATTTTAAAAACCATTGCAAAAAATATCAATCTTGACATTAAACGCGGAGAAAAAGTTGCCATAATCGGTGCAAACGGCATAGGAAAATCCACACTTTTAAACACTCTTGTGGGAATAAACAACACCTATGGAGGCTCCTTTGAATTTGGAAGAAACGTCGAACTCAGTTTCTATGACCAACAGCAAAGGCTTCTTCATGAAAAAAGCACAGTGCTTAACGAAATCTGGGACAGATTTCCCAGAATGGATGAATCAGAGGTGAGAACCCTTCTCGGGACGGTTCTTTTTACGGATGAAGATGTATTCAAAGAAGTTTCAAAACTTTCCGGCGGAGAAAGAGCAAGACTTATGATGCTTGTAATTATGATGGAAAGATCAAACACCCTTCTTCTTGACGAACCTACAAACCATCTTGACCTTTCATCAAAAGAGGCACTTGATGTGGCTGTAAAAGATTTTGAAGGAACCGTCATACTCGTTTCCCATGACAGATACTTCCTTAATAAGACCGCAGATAAAATACTTGAAATGACATCTGACGGCATAAAATGCTATAATGGTAACTATGATGATTATCTTGAGTATAAAAACAATTTCGCCCAAGGAACAAAAGAGACAGAAAAATCATCTGACAGTGCAAAAGATTATGAAACACAAAAACGCAGACAGGCAAATATAAAAAACCTTACAAAAAAACTGTCTCAGGCAGAAGAAAAAATCGAACAGGCAGAAAGTGAACTTTCACAGATAAAAGATGAAATCACCCTTGCGGGAGCCGATTATGAAAGGGTGAAAGAACTCTTTGAAAAAAGCGAAAAATGTGAAGAAGAACTGAATAATTTGTATGAATTGTGGAATAGTTTAAGTATAGACCTTGAAAACTGTCAATAATGTGGAAAAATTGCCCAAAAATAAAATTTTGTGTTGACAACGCATACCGATTGTGATATATTAATAAAGCACCACGAAAAACGGACAAACTGGTGCAAGAAAATTTTTTAAAAAAATTAAAAAAAGTTCTTGACAATACGTTTTTTGTGTGGTATACTTATCAAGTCGCTTGCAAAAGGGCGACGGTTTGAACTTTGAAAAATGAACAGTATGAGAGGTTCTCGAAAAGAGAATTTGAGTTAAAGCGAAAGCTTTTTAACTTAGTAAATTAAGTTAGTGTTTTTATGAGCTAACAAACTTCAAAAGAACTTTAATCAGAATGTGATTCTGATTTAAAATTTTTATTGAGAGTTTGATCCTGGCTCAGGACGAACGCTGGCGGCGTGCCTAACACATGCAAGTCGAGCGGAGCCATCCGACGGATCCCTTCGGGGTGAAGACGGGGAAGCTTAGCGGCGGACGGGTGAGTAACGCGTGAGTAACCTGCCCTTGAGAGGGGAATAACACACCGAAAGGTGTGCTAATACCGCATAACATATCTTTGCCGCATGACAGAGATATCAAAGATTTATCGCTCA
>JAZQJX010000071.1:0-8282 GCA_045541875.1 Clostridia bacterium
CCTTTCTTCTCGCCTTACGATGACTCGGTTCTTGTAAGCGCCTGTCATGCCTGGAGTTGCACACCGATGTATTTTATAAAGAAGTATTTTGAATAAAGTGGCAATGGTATAAATTAGAGTTTATCGTACTAATGATGAAAAAACGCCATGGCGAAAGGCTTCTCCTAAAGGCGAAGGCTCCGCAACATCCTATTCTCTAATCCCTAATTTCTAATCACTATGTGGAGGTAACAATGAAAAGATTAATTTCTCTTATTATTACAATAATAATGACACTATCTTGCATGATGTCATTTCAGATTCCGTCATTTTCCCAAGGTGAGACAAGCCTTGTCATATCACCTGCTAACGGGCAGACAGTTTATGCAGGAAAAGACATCACCTTTTGTGCAAAAGTTCCCAAAGACAGCGTCGCAGTAGCATTTTCACTTGACGGAAAAGATATGGGAACACCTGTGACAGACGACGGTGAAAACTATAAAATAACTCTTGATTCTTCAATTCTTACCGATTCAGAACACACATTCAAAGTTGATGCAGCACTTGGTGATGATGTAATAACAAAAACATCAGAGTTTAATTTATATTCCTATGAAAATACTGTTGTATATAATGATTTTCAGTTTGCAGGCACAACTGCAACAGAGGCAGATATCCAAGCGTGCGAAGCAAACGATTCTTCTCCTGCAATCTGGAGTCTTGGCACTTCGTGCAGTGCCGGAAGTGATGAAACCGGCAACAAATGGCTTCACTTTGAACAGCATCTTTCCTCTGCAGGCTATCCTGAAATCCGAATCGGACTTAACAAGCAGTTTTTCGGATATGATGTTGTTGGTGCAAATAGCGGTATTTCAGAAGGCGTTGTAACAACAGAATTTGACATAAAAATGAACCTTGCATCGGGAATGACTCTGAACGGCTCCGGTGCTCACGGTACAACTTTTTCAAGTTATTATGGCTCAACGAATGTATGGAGACTTTTCAATTCAAACGGCACTCTCGGTAACTCTTCAAAAACCTACACCCATGGCGAAAATGCCAAGTGGGGACATGTTAAGGTTGTAACCGACTACACAAACAACATCTGGGCATATTACTATAATGATGAACTTATCTACCATGACACAAGAGCACTCAGCCCCTACGGAATAATAAATCAGTGGGAAATGTATGGTCTAAAATTGCAGTGCTACGGCACTGATGTAAGTTATGACCTTGATAATTTCAGAATTTCCCACAAATTGACAAACCCGATAGGCTTTGCAGATTTTAAAAATGTGGAATTCAAAGATTCTGAGTACTCCGGCGGTGTGGGAAGAGTTGACCATATGTTTACACCAAGATGTTACGGATTTCTTTCAGATTCTGCGACCTCAGATTTTAACCTTTCAGAAGGAACAGACGGAGGCACAGATAAGGCACTGAGAGTTTGCCCCAACACCGCAGAGTATCCCAACTGGAGAATATATTTTCAGAATAAGCCCTACGGCAACTCTTCAACCGGAGTTTTGAAAGCATCCTTTGACATATACTTTGAAGAGTTTTACAAAGTAAATCTTTCAGACGGTTTCGGTTTTTCTTTTGGAACAGAAATTTTCTCGGCCACCGGAAATGCGGGATATCTTACATATGAGAAAAACAAATGGTACAAAGTGGAAGTTCTGACAGATATGGACAAGAAAAAGGCATATGTTTTTCTTGACGGAATTCTGATATCAGAACCCGAAATTGCAGCCAACATACTCACAAGAGAGTTTTTCCAGTTTACAATATTTGGTAATAACAAAACAGAGGATAAGGGAGTAAGACTTGATAATATAAGTTTTGAATACATAAATCTTCCAAAACTCAAAAAAGCAGCAGAGGTAACTTCCGACTCTTCTCTTCTTCCTGTTTCATTCACATCTCCCTTCACATCCATCAAAAAAGAGGATGTTAAAGTGAAAGTTAACGGAGAAGACGTAAATGTTTTGTCACTGTCCCAAAACGGAGCAGACATAACCGTTGGAATCAGCAGAGTTGTCGGAACAGATTCCACAATTGATATGACAATCCTTTCATCGGCTCTTACAGGAAGCGTTACTCCTCTTACAAAGGACTATTCATTCACCTATAAAGTTGCGGAAAATGTGGGATTTAATCCCATTGAACTCACCTACACAGGCGGAGTGGCAACAGCCCACGTAACAGGATATTTTGATGCGGCAACCCTTTCTTATAACCTCTATCTTGCAGCCTACGATTTTGGCGGCAGCGGAAGTTATGAACTTACAAGAATAGAGAAAACACCCATTACCCCCACACCCGGAGAGAATCTGTCAGAAAAGGCAGAACTTTCCTCGCTTAAAGAAAATGACCGTATCCTTAAGGCATTTTTATGGAATGAAAATATGGTACCTATAGACAAACAAACACTTGAAATTAATACAAACGTAAGCGGTGAAACCATCATTGCCGATGTTCTTTCTCACTCGGGACAAAACGTTCATCCAAGACTCATGCTCACAGAGAATGATTTTACAAGAATCAAAACCGTTGATGATACTGTGTACAAAAAAGGTATAGACGGACTTGTTGCGGCAAACAGAAGCAAACTCAGCAAAAATTCTGACGGCACATATGTTGTTCCTCTTTGCGAATATGAAATAGCAGATGGTATAAGACTTTTGCCTGTCTCAAGAGAAATGCTTTCAAGGGTAACAAGTCTTGCAATGACCTACAAACTCACAGGCAATGATGCCTATGCCGAAAGATGTTATGCTGAACTTGCAAATGCCGCATCCTTCCCCGACTGGAACCCCAAACACTTCCTTGATGTAGGAGAGATGTGCAACGCTTTTGCAATCGGCTACGACTGGATATATGACTGGATGAACGAATCCCAGAGAGAAGTTCTCTACACAGCAATGGTTGAAAAAGGTCTCAGACAGGCTATGCAAGATTACACAGACGCCGAAAGATACAGAACCTACAAATGGTATCAGGCTAATCCCGGAAACAACTGGAAATTTGTCTGCAACGGCGGTGTCAGCAATGCTGCTCTTGCCATATTTGATGAAGAGGGTGTGGACAAGGAACTTTGTGCAGATGTTCTTGGTTATGCTTTTGAAGATGTATATAAAGCGGCAAGAAATCTCTACCTGGAAGACGGAAGTTTCATTGAAGGCTTCACCTACTGGACATACGCTTCAAACTACTTTGCATACTACACCTCCGCACTTCGCACTTCAACAGGTAAAGACTACGGTCTGACAATGTACGATCCCATAAAGGAATCTGTATATTATGTAAAAAATATTTCTTCCAACCGTTTCATATCCTTTAACTTCGGTGATGCAGTTGAAACAAATCTTTGCAATCCCGTAATTTTGTGGTTTGGTAAAACCTACAGAGCATATGACATTTCAGCACTTCGTGCTGACTACATAAGACCTGCAGGCGTGACACCAAATCCCATGGATCTTCTCTGGTACAACCACGAAGAATATGAATCACCCCTTGGAAGCAAACTCTACTACGGCAGAGTGGGAGGCAGAGAGGCATCCTTCAGAAGCAGTTGGGACAAAAATGCACTCTATGGTGCAATTCACTATGGCGACAACGAAGGTTCCCACAATCAGTCAGACACAGGTGTGTTTGTTGTGGAATATGGCGGAAAGAGGTTCTTCAATGACCTCGGTCAGGATAATTACAACGTAAATGACTATACAAAAGCCTATCGCTATCGCACAGAGGGACACAACACCATAATAATGAAATCACGTTTCTATCCAACCTACGGCAACCAGTCCACAGACTCTGTGTGCAGAATTCAGCGCTTTGAGGGATCGGATACAGGTGATTCATTTGCAATTGCAGACATCAGTGCAGCATATGGTGGCAAGGGACTTGTGAGAGGTATGAAACTCACCGCAGATAAAAAGGCAATTATCATTCAGGATGAACTTACGCCGGGCGCTCTTTATGAGGGTTACTGGTTTGGTCACACAACTGCGGGCATCACCCTTTCAGATGATGCAAAAAGTGCAGTTTTAGACATTGACGGAGTGAAAATGTGGGTTGGAATCCTTACAGGACAGACATTCTCTGTTATGGATGCAATTCAACTCAGTTCCTCTATGATTCAGGAAGGTCAGATTGACAACTCGGAATTCAAAAAACTTGCAATCAAATTTACAGGTAACACCGACATAAGTGTCGCAATTATGCCTCTTGAAAACGGCGAGAATGCTCCGTCTTCAATTCCTGAATTCAAAAAATTAAGCAACTGGTAATACAAAAACCCCAAACCTGTCCACTAAGGGCGGTTTGGGGTTTTGAGTTATTCGTAATATATTCAAATTTCGGGTTTAAAGCACGGCATAAGTTCAAGTTTGAAAAGATTTGCTTTGTGCCTTTTGTCAATAAGTTCTTTTGTTTCTTCATTATCAATTTTCCCTGTGCGGATATACACATCAAGTTCAGCATATGTGAAACCGAGATTTTCTTCATCGGTTTTTCCGCAAAGTCCGTCAATGGGAGTTTTTTCAACGAGGTCTTTGGGAAGTTTCAGCAAATGTCCGATTTCCTTAACTTCAGTTACGGTAAGGTTTGACATTGGTGAAAAATCTCCGACCGAATCACCGTATCTTGTTGAATATCCAACCCAGTCCTCAGACAGATTACAGGTGTTACATACTCTTCCGTTAACGCTTTGGGAAATGGCATAGAGGGTTGACATTCTGATTCTTGGGGGGATGTTCTGAACAGTCTGGGGTGTTGCATTTAAATCCGGCGGAAAATTATTCATAATTCCTTCAACCGCGTCTTTGATATTCACAACATAATGTTTTATTCCAAGATGATTGACAAGTTCATAAGCCTTATCAATGTCAGGCTGTTCTCCCTGGGGCATTAAAACTGCGATGACTCTTTCTTTTCCAAGTGCTTCAACACAAAGCGCTGCAGCAACTGAACTGTCTTTTCCGCCTGAGATTCCCACCACAGCGTTACAACCGTCACCGTTTTGGCTGAAAAAATCTCTTATCCATCTGACACAATCGTTTTTAACCTTTTCTGCATTAAACATAAAATTCACCTGCCGTAAGTATCGTATACATTTCTTTTATATAGATTTATTATACTACACTAAACACAAAAAAACAATACCTGCCGTGGCTGTTGGCAGGTATTGTGGTTTTTAAGAAACTATAAAAATTTATGACGGATATTATTTAAAATAATGTATTTTACAGAATAATAGGAACCGGGTAATTTTTTGTCATTCTATATGTTCATTCATAAAATTATCAAACTGCCACTCAGAACCACTATAAATCAGGTCATACTCGAATTTTTACCCTCTTCTAATGAACCTGAAATTTTAATTTTGTTTCCATTTCAGTGCCTTCTTTTACATATCATTTTTCAACTAATTTTATACAGTATATTTTATTTGAAATATTAATACAAATGCAAGTATTCATCAAGTTGCACTTCTTCTAATTCTGCAACGAAATCCGCAAAAAAAGTTAAATCTCCATTTACTGCATATTGTTCAAGCGCATTATAATAATCAAGCCTATTTTCTTTGGCAACAGAAACGGGCAGATATCCGTTAAGTAAAAGCTGATAATTCATAGTCAATCGGCTTGTTCTGCCGTTCCCGTCAACAAACGGATGAATTCTTACAAATTCGGCATGTGTCCATGCAGCAAGTTCTATTGGATTTAATTCTTTTTCTTTTAATTTTAAATCTGCATAGAAATTTTTAATCTGCATATACATTTCGTTTCCGGCTGGAGGAGTAAATCCCGCACCACTTATACGAACTTCTTCATTTCTGTATATACCGCCAACTACTATATTTTCTGTAAGTATCGCATGTAAATCTTTAACGATATTTTCATCTAAAGATTTCTTTTCTGCAATGCATTTTTTTACATAACAATATGCTTTTTTATGATTAATAACCTCGTATATTTCACGAAGTTCTTTTCCTCCTATTGCAACTCCGTCTTCCAAAACAACTTTTGTTTCCATTAGTGTCAGAGTGTTTCCTTCAATAGCAGTTGAATTGTGAGTAAAAGTAAGTTCAAAATCTTTTTCGTAGGAAGATAAAGTAATTGGACTTATCTTATGCCTGTTTTGTTCATATTTGAGTTTCTTTTCTTGAATTCTTTCAAAGTTCATATTACTTCTCCCCCTTTACAAATTCACATATATTTACTATTTTATAGTATAACACAACAATTATACAAATTCAATATTTTTCGCGAAACCTTAAGAAAGTTAAAATTTTAGAACATTATATATTTTGGGTTTGATTAAAGTGGAACAGCAACCTTTATTTTTGCTGCGTAAATTAAACTAACAAACCCAAATATACGGAAAAGACAAGGAGCAAAGGCTTAAAGCCTTTGCTCCTATTGATTTTTGTATCTTACTTAAAATATCTCTTAAGAAGTCCTTCCAAGCCTCTGCCGTGGCGAGCTTCGTCTCTTGCCATTTCATGAACTGTGTCGTGGATGGCATCGAGGCCGTTTTTCTTTGCACAGGAAGCAAGGTCAAATTTGCCCTGAGTTGCGCCATATTCACAGTCAACTCTCCATTTGAGATTGTCTTTTGTTGTTGCTTTCATGTTGGGTTCTAAATCTTCACCGAGGAGTTCAGCAAATTTTGCAGCGTGTTCTGCTTCTTCGTATGCTGCTTTTTCCCAGTAGAGACCAACTTCAGGATAGCCTTCTCTGTGTGCTATTCTTGCCATGCAAAGATACATTCCGACTTCTGCACATTCACCATTGAAGTTTGCCATAAGTTGTTCAAAGATATATTTTTTATCTTCTTCGGAAATGTCGGGGTTGTTTTTTACGGTTTTGCCGTATACGCCGTATTCATGTTCTGCAGCAAGTGCAGCGCCTTCTTCCATTTCTCTGAATTTTTCCTGAGGAACTTTACATACGGGGCATTTTTCGGGAGCAGAATCTCCTTCGTGAACATAACCGCAAACTGAACATACAAATTTTTTCATAATTAATTTCTCCTTTTTATATAATTTTTATTAAATACAGTTTTTACATATGCCTGAGTAAAAGATTTCTCTCTTTCTGACGTCAAATCCGTCTATGCCGTACTCAGAATCGGCACTGATTTTGAAATCATACACTTTCTCACAATTGTCGCATCTGAAGTGTCCGTGATGTGCAATGTCGGCGTCATATCTGATTTGGGTGCCGTCAATGGAAAGTGCCTTCACAAGACCTTTTGATACAAAAAGTTTTACTGTGTTATATACTGTGGTTTTTGAAAGCGTTGGAGCACCGGGGTGCAATGCTTTGTAGATGTCGTCAACTGTAGGGTGGGATTTTGTGCCTCTTAAAAAATCATATATCATAACCCTGATGATTGACGGCTTTATATCGTAGTTCAAAAGAACGGTCGCGCTGTCCATAGTGCACCTTCTTTCTTTTCTTGATTTGTAATTATTACAACTCTGTAATGATTACAAATTTATAATAGCATATGATTTTCGTTTTGTCAACACTTTTTTAAAAAAATTTTTGAAATTTATGAGACTATATTAAACTAAGGAAAAATCTGATTGTCAGACTCAAAGGTAATCTCATACAGATTCTTTCCGTGGCGAGGCTCATCTCTTGCCGTTTCATGAACAGTATTGTGGATTTTCATATATCTGTTATTGTATCGGAAGAAAGAAGTTCAAAATTGTTTTTATGAAATCTCAAAAGTCCATCATCTCTCATTTTGCAAAGTTCGTTTGACATTGCGCTTCGGTCAACAGAAAGAAAATCCGCAAGTTCCTGACGGTTAAAATGCAAATCTTTTGGTTGCCGCAGACTGTACGGCATATGCCTATGGTAATTTCCACAAAGAATTTATTCGCAATCACATAACTCTCATCGGTTGCCCCAAACTTGATGAAGGGGACCACACTGAGAAACTTACCGCAATCATTGCCAACAACAATATAAAAAGCGTAACAGTTGTAAGAATGGAAGTGCCGTGTTGCGGCGGAATTGAAAATGCGGTAAAGAATGCCCTGATGCAAAGCGGAAAATTCATTCCCCGGAGAGTGGTTACAATATCAACAGACGGAAACATAATAGAATAGACTGTAAAGAACACTAATCTGTGAAAAACAGGGACTGTAAATTAATTTACAGTCCCTGTTGGGGAATAGAAAAAAAGATTCAGAATTGTCAAATCGAACTCAAAGCAGGGCAGAGCCATGCTTTGAGTGGTAACCCGAAGCTGTACAAAGGTACTGCGAGTGGTGAGATTTG
>JAZQJX010000072.1:0-66064 GCA_045541875.1 Clostridia bacterium
ACTCCCGCCGCAGGCGGTGCGGCGAAGCCGCTTTTCTTGCATTCCCTTATAGTTAAAATATTGAAACAAAGTAGCTATAAATATCTGTATAAAGTGTCGGGAAGAATTTTGAAATATATCCGTGTACCCAGAAAACAAGAAGAACTATGGGCATGATATACTTTGCATAGAAATAAAGTTTTTTGGGATATCTGATACCTTTTCCTGTGTTTGCCTCTTCGAGGAAGTTGTTCCATCCCCAGCCTTTTTTGTTCCATGTACAGAAGCACACATAAACAAGAGAGCCAAGGGGCAAAAGGTTGTTTGACACGATAAAATCTTCAAGGTCAAGCACCACAGATCCGGGTCCGAGAGGTTCAAACCCTGACCAGAGATTGAATCCGAGAGCACAAGGAATTGAAAGAATGATTACCGCAAAAACATTTATAATACACGCTTTTTTTCTTGACCATTTCCAAAGATCCATTGCAAAAGATACAATATTTTCAAAAACTGCCACAATCGTTGACATTGCCGCAAAGACCATGAACAGGAAGAAAAGGCTTCCCCAGAGTCTTCCAAGGGGCATGGAATTGAACACGTTGGGAAGTGTTTCAAAAACAAGTCCGGGTCCCTGAGCATAACCAATGTTATACGCCGAGCATGACGGGAAGATGATAAGACCTGCAACAAATGCAACAAAGGTGTCTAAAAGAGCAATTGAAACAGTTTCACCCATCAGACGGCGGTCTTTGTTTATATATGTTCCGAAAATTGCCATTGAACCAATACCGATTGAAAGGGTGAAAAACGACTGACCGAGAGCCGCAAAAATAACTTCACCGAGACTATAATCCGTAAATTTTTCAAGACTTGGAACAAGATAGTAACGAAGACCTTCTCCCGCACCTTCCAAAGTTACGGCGCGGACTGCAAGAACAGATATAATTCCAAGAAGTGCCACCATCATCACTTTTGTTACTTTCTCAACGCCTTTTTTAAGACCGAGAGAACAAATGAGAAATCCGAGTACAACCACAAGTGCCATATAAAGCACAAGTGCAACGGGATTTGAAACAAGGGTGCCAAACTCAGCACTTACCCCTGCAGGATCAAGACCTGTAAAATCGCCCTTTATGCTCTTTACAAGATAGGCAACCATCCATCCGGAAATGACGGTGTAAAACATCATGAGAAGGTAGTTTCCTGCCATTCCGAAATATCCGAACCAATGCCATTTTGTTCCTTTGGGCTCCAGCGCCTTAAAAGAACTTGCAATACTCTGACGGCTTGCTCTTCCAACGGAAAATTCCATTGCCATAATGGGGAGTCCGAAAATCAGAAGAAACAAAAGATAAATCAGAATAAAAATTGCTCCGCCGTATTGTCCCACAATGTAGGGGAAACGCCACACGTTGCCAAGACCTATGGCACAGCCGGCGGAAATAAGAATAAATCCTATTCTTGAACCAAACTTTTCTCTTTCCATAACAATCTCCTTTAATATTGTATAAGTTATATCCCGAAAAATCAAAACCTGATCCGTTTCAGGACTTTGTATAAAATACAATAACATAATATCATAATAATAGAAATAACACAAGGCAAAAATTTTTTTGTTTTATATCACAAATGTTTTTTTGGACAAATTAAACAAAAATACATCATAAAATTTGATATTTGCAATGAATTTCAAAAATTTTGAATTTTCTTTCAAAAAAAAGAGGAAAAAAGGGGATAATGTTGAATATGTGAATATGGCATAAATTGGATGTTATTTGGAAAAAATTTCATCCGTGATATAATCAGCACCGAAAGGAGGGGTTTTGAATGTCAAATGCATTCGTGTGTATTATGGGAATAACAACAGTTTTCTTTGGTCTTATCTGTATAATTCTCCTTTGCAGTCTTATGAGTTTTATATGTAAGTTAATTCCCGAAAAGAAAGCAGAAAGTGTGCCTGCTCCGAAAGCGGCATCCGGAAACGAAAGTATCTCAGGAGAACTTGCAGCGGCAGTATGTACAGCCATTGCAGAAGATCTCGGTGAAGATGTTAAAAACATCAGAATTGTATCATTCAAAAAAGCGTAAATCAGATTAAAATCAGAAAAGAGAGGAAAATTTTTATGAAAAACTATAAAGTTAATGTAAACGGAACCGAATATGTTGTATCAATCGAACTCATTTCAGAAGAAGAAGCAAAAAAAGCACAGAGTGCAGCTCCCGCTCCCGCTGCTTCCCCTGCAGCTGCAACAGGCGAAGGCGCTGAAGTTGTATCTCCTATGCAGGGAACAATTCTTTCAGTTAATGTTGCAAACGGCGACACAGTAAAAAAAGGTGACGTTCTCTTCATTCTCGAAGCAATGAAAATGGAAAATGAAATCATGGCTCCAAATGACGGCACCATCACCTCCGTCAGCGTTCAGAAAGGCGCTTCCGTTGCAAATGGCACACCCCTTTGCACAATTAAATAATCACATAATTTTATTCGGAGGAAAATATGATGAAAAAGAGAATTTTCAGCATTCTTGCTCTTGTTCTCATCTTCACCACCACAATTGCAGGAACTGTTTTTGCAGGTGATGCGGAAAACGGGGCAGAAAGCGCATTATTTATAAAATCTGCAGCAATTGATGAAAAAGGCGAAACGCTTTCAGTTGTTGTTGCAAACAAAACCATTGAAGAAATCAATGCATTTGTGATTTTCAATTTTGAAAACCCCGCAAATGTCATTGAAAGTGAATCCGGATCTAACAACGGAGTTGCTGAAGTTGGCGAATACGGTCTCGGTTCAGATTACACATTCACCCCAAAAGGCTTCCCCATCCCCGCAGGTCAGGAAGTTGAATTCAAATATGACATAAAACTTGCAGAGGGCGAAAAATCCCCTGTTATAAACTGCGAAGGACAGTATATTGACAAAAACGGCGAAATCGTGGAATTTTCATATGCTGACATATTGAATGTTCCCGAGATTTCAAAACTTGAAGCAGTTGTAAACTTCTTAAAGCAGACAGGCTTTTCCATCACCGACTGGCGTCAGGTTGTTATGATTCTTATTTCCTGTGTTCTTTTCTATCTTGCAATCGTTAAGAAGTTTGAACCCCTCCTGCTTTTGCCGATTTCTTTCGGTATGCTTCTCACAAACCTTGCAGGAGCAGGAGTTTTCCACGAAGAACTTTTTGCAGGCGGACATGTTCACTGGGAACTTTTCAATGCATCAAATGCAATCACACCCGGTCTCATAGATATTCTTTATCTTGGTGTTAAACTCGGAATATACCCCTGTCTCATCTTCATCGGCGTTGGTGCAATGACAGATTTCGGTCCCCTCATTGCAAATCCCAAGAGTCTTCTTCTTGGTGCTGCGGCTCAGGTTGGTATTTTTGCAACATATATTGCCGCATCCTACTTCTTCACACCCGAGCAGGCGGCTTCCATTGGTATCATAGGCGGTGCTGACGGTCCTACCGCAATTTTTGTAACATCAAAACTTGCTCCCGAACTTTTAGGACCTATTGCCGTTGCGGCATATTCATACATGGCTCTTGTGCCCGTAATTCAACCGCCCATTATGAAACTTCTCACAACAAAGGCAGAACGTCAGATAGAAATGAAAGCACTTCGTGTTGTTTCACAAAAAGAAAAAATCATATTCCCCATTGTTGTTACAATCTTTGTTGCACTTCTCGTTCCATCAGCCGCTCCCCTTGTTGGATGCTTAATGCTTGGTAACCTTCTGAAAGAATCCGGCGTTTGCGAAAGACTTTCAAAGACAGTTCAGAACGAACTTATGAACATTGTAACAGTGTTCCTCGGAGTATCTGTTGGTGCAACTGCAACAGGTCAGACATTCATCTCTGCAAGCACACTCTTAATTGTTGCTATGGGTGTTATCGCCTTTGGTGTTGCAACAGCATGCGGTGTACTTCTTGCTAAATTCATGAATCTGTTCCTTAAAAACAAAATCAATCCTCTTATCGGTTCTGCAGGTGTTTCCGCAGTTCCCATGGCAGCCAGAGTATCACAGAAAGTCGGTCAGGAAGAAAATCCCTCAAACTTCCTTCTCATGCACGCTATGGGCCCCAACGTTGCAGGAGTTATAGGATCTGCAATTGCGGCAGGCGCACTTATTGCTCTTTTAGCAAAATAATAAACGGAGCGTAAAACAAGCAGAACACATACTAATACAGAAAGGATATATATTATGTCTAAACTTTTTATTACAGACACAATTTTAAGAGATGCTCATCAGTCTCAGGCGGCAACCCGTATGAAAATTGAAGATATGATTCCTGCATTGGAACTTCTCGACAAGGTGGGATACTGGTCTGTTGAATGTTGGGGCGGAGCAACTTTTGACTCATGTATGAGATTTTTGAACGAAGATCCATGGGAAAGACTTCGCACAATCAAAAAACACATGCCAAACACAAAACTTCAGATGCTTTTCAGAGGTCAGAACATTCTCGGCTACAAGCACTATGCAGACGATGTTGTTGAGGCATTTTGCAAAAAATCCATTGAAAACGGAATCGACGTTGTAAGAGTGTTCGACGCCCTCAACGATCCGAGAAACCTTGAGGCAGCAATCAAATTTGTTAAACAGTACGGCGGAATGTGTGAAGCGGCAATCAGTTACACAACAAGCCCTGTTCACAACGAAGACTACTTTGTACGCCTTGCCTGTGACCTTGAAAAAATGGGTGCAGACACAATTTGTATAAAAGATATGGCAAATCTTCTTTTGCCCTATGATGCATACAGTCTTGTTAAAAAACTCAAAGAAAATGTTGGTGTTCCGATTCACCTTCACACTCATAACACTGCAGGTACAGGTGATATGACAAACCTTATGGCAGCCCAGGCAGGTGTTGACATTGTTGACTGCGCACTCTCTCCAATGGCAAATGGAACAAGCAACCCCTCAACAGAATCTTTGGTTGCTACATTAAAAGGCACCGAAAGAGACACAGGTCTTGACCTTGAAGTTCTTAGTCAGGCTGCAAAGCATTTCAGAAATATTGCAAATGAACTCAAAGAAAGAGGAGACCTTGATCCGAAGGTTTTAAATGTTGATGCAAACACTTTGCTCTATCAGGTTCCCGGCGGTATGCTTTCAAACCTCATTTCTCAGCTCAAACAAAACAATGCTGAAGATAAATATTATGACGTTTTGGCAGAAGTTCCGAGAGTAAGGGAAGACTTTGGTTATCCTCCTCTTGTAACTCCCACAAGCCAGATTGTCGGAACTCAGGCGGTTTTAAATGTCCTTGCCGGCGAAAGATATAAGATGATTACAAAAGAATCGAAGGCTCTCCTTCGCGGTGAATATGGTCAGCTTCCCGCTCCTGTTAATGAAGAAGTGAGAAAGAAAGCAATCGGTGATGATGAAGTTATTACCGTAAGGCCTGCTGATCTTTTGGAACCCGAACTTGAAAAATATAAAAAAGAAGCAGGCGACCTTATCAAATGCGAAGAAGACGTTCTCAGTTATGCTCTTTTCCCGCAGGTTGCATCAGGTTTCCTTGCGAATCGTAATAAACCTTCTGTAAAAGAAGAATCATCTGACGAAGTAAGAACACTTTATGTGCAATTCTGATTAACAATAAGGGACTGTCGGCTCAAAAAGTCAGCAGTCCCTTAAAGTGTAAATTGGAGTTTATATAATCAATGATAATGAAAAAGCAGGCTGAGCCTGCACCCAAGTCGCGAGCGTAATTTGATATACATCTTATCTCGCGAACTAAATTCTGCGTAATTTCCTATACAGTGAAAAAATGCTACAGCGAAAGCCTTCTCCTTGAGTAACCAATGATTATTCCATGCATTGTAGGGTTCGGCGGTTTCCGACGAACCGGGAATTCGGTTTTTTCGGTGCATCCTAAAGGCTGCACCCTACAATCTCTTATTTAACCAGCATCTACTCAATAGGAGGCTTTGCAACGCTCTATTTTCCTATTCTCTATTTCCTAATCCCTAATCACTATGTTAAGGAGAAAAACTATGAATGACTATCTTATCCGGGCAGTAAGCGAAGACGGTTTTGTCAGAGCATTTGCCTGCTACAGTAAAAATACAGTGCAAAAAGCAAGTGAATATCACCACACATCCCCCGTTGCAACTGCGGCACTTGGAAGACTTCTCACAGCCGCTGCGATGATGGGTGCAATGCTGAAAGGTGAAAAAGACCTCGTAACACTTCAGATGACAGGTTCAGGTCCTCTCGGAAGAGTTCTTGCCGTGTCAGGCCCTGATTCTATGGTCAAAGGATATGTCGGAAATCCCGGCGCAGACCTGCCGCTTCGCCCCGACGGAAAACTTGACGTGGGCACAGCCTTTGGAAAAGACGGATTTCTCACAGTTATAACAGACCTTGGACTGAAAGAACCCTACATCGGAAAAATTCCTCTTGTCACAGGAGAAGTGGGAGACGACCTTGCAAAGTATTTTGCAATTTCCGAACAGGTTCCATCAGTTGTTGCTCTGGGTGTTTTGGTGGACAGAGACTACAGCGTAAAAAATTCAGGTGGATTCATTCTTCAGGTGATGCCCGGTGCTGATGACAGCATAATTGACAAACTTGAAGAGAATCTTAAAAACATCAAAAGCATAACTGATATGCTTGAATCAGGAATGAATGTGGAAGAAATTCTCGGTGTTGCCCTTTCGGGAATTGACTTTCATTTTACGGATAAAAAAGACATTGCATATTCTTGCAACTGTTCAAGAGACCGCGTGAGAAAGGTTCTTGCAACAATCGGCGAGACAGAACTTAAAGCAATTATTGAAGAAGACGGACAGGCTGAAATGAACTGTCAGTTCTGCCCCGAAAAATATCTTTTTGAAAAAGAAGAACTTGAAGAAATATTAAAAGAACTTCAAAGTCAAAAGGAAAAGTCACAAGAAGGAGAATGAAAATGATAAAGAGTTGTATTTTTGACCTTGACGGAACTCTTTTAAACACTCTTCCCACCATAAGACACTATGTGAACCTTACCCTTTCGGAATTCGGACTTGGTTCTGTGTCTGAAAAAGATGTTAAAAAGATGGTTGGTAACGGCTCCAAAAAACTTATTGAAAGAGCACTTTTGAAAAATGGTGCAAGTCTTGAGGATTTTGAAAAAATTCACAAGTTTTATTCCGACAGTTATGACGAAGACGTTACATATCTCACCCATACCTACGACGGAATTCCCGAACTTTTGGCAGAACTTAAAACCATGGGCATTAAAATTGCAGTTCTTTCAAACAAGCCCGATTTTGCCGCAAAAGAGGCAGTGAAAACATTTCTTGGAGACCTTGTGGATGTTACATACGGCGGAAGAGATGATGTTCCCTTAAAACCATCTCCCGATGGAGTTTATCAGATAATGGAAGAACTTGGCGTAAAAGAGGGAGAGAGTCTTTTCATCGGTGATTCTTCAGTTGATATGAAAACAGGGAAAAACGCAGGACTTTTCACAATCGGCGTGAAATGGGGATTCAGAGATGAGGACGAACTTATTCAAAACGGTGCAGACAAAATAGTTTCATCGCCTGAAATGATTTGTGATATTATCAACTCAAGGAAAAAATGAGGCAAGAAAATCAAATCAGAAAATAAAATGACAATGGTTTTCCGGACTGCTCCAATTTGTGCGGACAGTACAAATTGGAGCAGTCTATCTTTTTGCGTCCTTTTTCTTTTTAAATTTTCATTACAGGTATTGATATTAATGATTTTTAGTGGTACAATCAACTTAAGCAGTTGCGTAAAAACACACACCCGAAACGGGTTCGGATACTGACGCAACTGATTAATAATTCCGGAGGAAAAAATGATAGAAAAATTTGAAGTCTTTACTATTGCAATGTCGGAAATAACATCGTTCTGGGCAAAAATTGCCACAACAGAAATGGAAAAATATGGTCTTAAGGGCACCTGTGCAAAGTATTTCATAACTCTTTTGAAAAATCCCAACGGCATAACCGCGGCACGTATTTGCGAAATTTGCTACAGAGACAAAGCCGAAGTTTCAAGAACACTTTTGGCACTGGAGAAAAAAGGATTAATCATAAGGGAAACAAACGGCTCAAATTCCTATCGTGCGCTGGTCAAACTCACGGACTCGGGAAAAAAGGTTGCCACAGACATTGCAAAAAGAGTAGAATATGCAGTTGGAATCGGTGGAGACGGCGTTTCGGAAGAAGACAAAGAAACCTTTTTCTCCTGCCTTGAAATCATTGCAAAAAATCTTCAGAGTTATTCAGGAGAGAAATAAGAAAAGTATTTATATGATTTAATTAAAAACTCACCATTGGGTGAGTTTTTTTGATTCATCACTAATATAATAGTGCATAATTCTATATACGAACCCAAAAAGGAAGAATATTATTCTTTTTTATCGAAAACAATCTGTATATATTTTAAATTATACGATTTACTTGACTTAACATTAAAAAAATAATAAAATATATACACAAACATTTTGTGAGGTATTAACAATGGAAGAAATGAGACTGCAAAAATTCCTTGCTCATTCAGGCGTTGCATCGAGAAGAGCATCGGAAGAGATGATTCTTCAGGGAAGAGTCAAAGTCAACGGCGAAAAGGTGACAGAACTTGGAACAAAGGTATATCCGGGGGACGAAGTCTTTGTTGACGGCAAAAAAATAGAGTCTGAAGAAAAAAAGTTTTATATAATGCTAAACAAACCCGTTGGCTATGTCACAACAGTATCCGATGAAAAGAATCGTCCAACGGTTATGGATCTTTTGGGCGATGTGAACGCAAGGGTATATCCTGTGGGAAGACTTGATTTTAACACAGAAGGTCTCCTTCTTCTTTCAAATGACGGAGATTTCACCTACAAAGTCACTCATCCCAAACACCATCTGGAAAAAACCTACCACGTGTGGGTGACGGGAAAAGCAAAGACAAATGCCCTGAGACTTCTGGAAACAGGCGTCTATATTGACGGCAGAAAAACTGCTCCTGCAAAAGCAGACGTAATAGAGTCATCAAAGGGAAGCGCTGTTCTTTCCATCACCATTCACGAGGGAAGAAACCGTCAGGTGAGAAAAATGTGCAAAGAGGTAGGATTCAAAGTCCTTGGCCTCAAAAGAGTGTCTGAGGGCGGTCTGAGCCTTGGAAATCTCCCAATGGGAAAATGGAGACACCTTACAAAAGCAGAAATTGACCTCATAGAGAAAAATGCGGGGTTGGGCGGTGAAATGAGAAATGATTGAGATAAAAAGATGCGAAGATGAAAAAACCTTGGAAAAATTCGGCATTGAAAATAACCCCGACACGGTTGTTATGACCGCTAAAGACAAGGATTTAGTTTTTGGAATTGCCGCAGCAAAAGTTCTGGGAGAATGTGCAATAATCACAAGGATTGAAACCAAAGATGAATATAAGATGTTTGAAATGGATTTTGGTCTCGGAAAATCAATCCTCAATCTTCTTGACCTTTCGGGAGTACGTTTTGTTTTTTCAGATATTGATGACAAAAGGCTTTTCACGGCATTAAGATTTACAGAAAACGAAGAAGTTCATCCCCAGTGTCCCCAAAAAGAAGAACACCGTTTCTTCCTTTGTCTTGACGGATATTTCACTGCACATGATTGTTGATACAAGAAAAGCGGCTTCGCCGCCCCGCCTTGCGGCGGACGTGCGGAGCAAATTCGCTTTTCTTAAGCCATGTGCATTTTTGAAAAGCAAAATTTGCTTTTCAAAAAAATTTGCACGGCAATATAATAAGTTTTTTACTGTATAGAAACGAAGTTTCCTATACAGTAAAAAAGCAGGCTGAGCCTGCACCCAAGTCGCGGGCGTAATTTGATATACATCTTGTCTCGCGAACTAAATTCTGCGTAATTTCCTATACATCAAAAAAGAGTGCGTGTTTCACTTAACTGAAACACGCATTCTATTTCCAAATAACTTTTAGAGTTTCTTTTCTTTTTGTATATTTTTGTCATTTGTAGATGTCAGGCTATCGGACAACCCACTATATTTTTGTTGACTACTATTAATTTATGTGATATACTTATCTTGCGACATAAAACTATATATTTTTTCTCTGTAACCAGAATGTGTTTTTGCTATTTGGCAAAAATGCAGGCTCTATTAAATATGCATTCTGTTGTTTCAGAGGATATTTGGTTTTGTGTCGCAGCAAAAGTGGCCTTGCATTTTTCGTGCATCTGCTTTTGCGGGTGCACTTTTTTATTTGCACCCAATAAAACAACTGTCGCCAAACAATAATCCAAAACAGGCAGTCTCTCTGATTGTGAAATCTGAAGAGACTGCCTGTTTTTTCATTACTTTTGTTATATAAAGACCGTATAAGCCGGATGACAATGTTTTTTGTCGATATGCAATCCTACAAAAAACAGATATGGCATAAATCTCGTTGCCCAAAGGCAACATATCGAACCATCAATCATATCGAGTGTTTCAGCACATATCGAAAATTTCCTGAGAGATTTATATCGATGCGACTTACAGTCGCAATATAATTATCTCCATCCGGGACCAAGTGTTCTTCCGCCGTCAACAACAAAGTTCTGTCCGGTGATATAGTCCTGTGATGCTAAAAACAGAACAGTATCGGAAATGTCTTTCGGTTTTCCTCCCCTTCCGTTTTTTCCAAGGAAAGTCATATGTTCAAACTTGTATCCGTCACGTTCTATGGCACCGGGGGATACACAGTTTACACAAATGTTATATTCTCCCACTTCCATAGCAAGTGCCTTTGTCATTCCTATTACTGCCGCTTTTGATGCCGCATAGTCAACTCTGTCATAGAGACCGACAAGAGCTGCAATAGAGGACATATTTATAATTTTGCCGCATTCTTTTTTTATCATATAGGGCAAAACTGCCTGAATACAATGCATTGTACCTTTCAGATTTGTGTCTATAACAAAATCAAGTGTTTCAGGTTCGGCATCCTGAAAACGTGTGAGTTTGCCTATAAGTGCGGCACTTCCTCCTGCATTATTCACAAGAATATCTATGCCGCCAAAAAGTTTTTCTGCTTCTTTTACATAACTGAATATTTTTTCTCGGTCACGAACATCGCAGACAGCCGCCATAGCGCCCACACCTTTTGCCTGAATTTCAGCAACTGTGTTTTTTGTATTTTCTTCATTATAATCACAAACAACTATATTTGCACCCTCATTTGCAAAACTAAGGGCAATTTCTTTACCTATATTCTTACCTGCTCCGGTAATCATAACGGTTTTACCTTTAAATCCGTACATAATTTCAACCTCACAAAATCTTTTTAACATTATCAACTATTGCTTTTGAAGTTTTCAGGTCAAGTTGTTCAAGCAAACTGCTTTCTTTAAAGCGGTCTACGGTGAAAATCATATGGCTTCCGAGCATCGGATTGATTATTCTGGAAAGCACTCCCGCTTTTCCGCCTGCGTGATATGATACAGGTGTTTCAACATTCTTTTTAAGCATAAGCATTGCTTTGAAACTTTCTGCCAGATCATCATCATTTTCCGCTATGGTTACAATTTTTATTATATCAGGATTTCTTTTTTCAAGGAACAATGCAAGTTCTGTGACCTGTTCTGCCTTCATTGGGATTCCGGGATGGCAGGAAAGAAGAACTTCACATCCTTCAGAGTGAACTTTTTCAATCAGGTCGCATTGTTTTGAGATGATAGTTTCATCTGTTACAATTTCCTTGGGATTGCCTTTTGTGAAAGAGAATTTGTCCTCACCGCAAAATCCTTCCTTTGACGGACTGTGAAAAGTGTATCCCTGCATATCTATTCCTGCCGCGCCCAAAGATGCGGCACGAATAAAAAGTTCCACTCGTTCCTCTTCCGTGAAACCTGCATAATCAAAATTATATTTCTGATTATAATTGAGTGCAAGTATTGGAAGCGGTGATGATGAAAAAATCTGTTTCAGGCTTTCATCATCAGTATTTTCAAGGCATGACATATGCAAATCTATCATACCTGCGCCGTCATACATACAATTTTTTATTTCAGCAAGTACACCTTGTACTGTTTTTTCTTTTACAACACCGGCTATAACAGGTGCCGGTAATCCGGATAATTTTTTTGTCATAATAATCCCTCCTACGGTTATTATAAAAATTATCCCTTAATAAGTAAATATCACATTTGATATTTTTATCAAATGTGATACTTTTTTGTTATATTATTTATATTCCTCTGAAAGTTTCTTGAATGACGGTAATGATTTTTCAATCATTTCTGTTGACACACAGTAGGAAATTCTGATATATCCGGGATATCCGAAACTGTCACCGGGTACGAGAAGAAGTTCATATTTTTTTGCTTTTTCGCAAAATGCTCTTGAATCTTCTTCCATTGCTTTAACAAAAAGATAGAAAGCACCGTCGGGTTGTACCACTCTGTAGCCATATTCGGAAAGTGCATCACAGAGAATATCTCTGTTCTTCTTATAGATTGAAATGTCTGATGTTTTTCCGATGCACTTTGGAACAATTTTCTGGAAAAGGCTTGGCGCACAAACAAATCCCAACGCCCTTCCTGCTCCGCATACTGCATAGTACACATCCTGCCAGTTGTTGACAGAATCGGGAACAAGAACATATCCTATTCTTTCACCGGGAAGTGAAAGGGATTTGCTGAATGAATAGCCCACAATGGTGTTTGCATAGTAGTTCGGAATAAAGGGAACAACTGTTTCAGGTGAATATACAAGTTCACGGTAGGGTTCGTCTGCAATTATGTATATATCTTTTCCAAATTTTTCTTGAGCATCCTCCAAAACTAAAGCAAGTTCTTTTATTGTATCTTCAGAGAAAACTGCACCCGATGGATTGTTGGGTGAGTTTATGATGATTGCTTTTGTTTTTTCACATATTGCAGATTTAAGAGCATCAAAGTCAATCTGAAAATCTTCTTCTCTGCATTTTACAATAACGCTTTTCATTCCTGCCTGATCTATGAAGACAGAATACTCAGGGAAGAAAGGTGCTAAAACTATTACTTCCTCACCCTCTTCGCTTATGGCACAAAGAGAAATTGTGAGAGATGCAGCAGCACCCACTGTCATATAGAAATTGTCTCCTGTGTAATTTGTACCGAAAGTCTTGTTGATATAATCAGCACAACTTTTTCTCACATCGGGTGCACCTTGTGCCGAGGTGTAGCCGTGAAGAGCAACGGGATCTGTGTTTTCAACAAGATCTGCAAGAGCATCTTTTACACATTCAGGTGCAGGAACACTTGGATTCCCAAGACTGAAATCAAAGACATTTTCTGCTCCGATTTCGGCTTTTCTTTTGAGACCGTATTCAAAAAGTTCACGTATTTCACTACGCTGACTTCCGAGTTTATACATTTTCTGTGATACCATTTTTACCTCCGTCTGCCGTTACTGGGGCAATCCGTTTTTAAGTTTGATTGAATTTCCTTCAAGTTCTGAAACTATTGTGTCTACAACCGAAAGAACTTCTTCTTTTGTGAGCGTTCTTTCAGGATGAGCAAATATGATGCGGATGGTGATTGATTTTCCGCTATCATCTGCATACACATCTGTTACGCTAACATCTTTAATGAGTTCACATTTTGCATTCTCTATTGCTTTTGCAATGGGAGCATAGGTTTCTGATACAAAAGAAAGGTCAATTTCAATTTCAGGGAACTTTGAGGGTTCACTATAGGAAATTCCGGCATTTTTAATCTTTGCAAATTCTTTGATGTCAATTTCTGCAAAAACGATGTTTGCTTTTTTGTCAATGTTTTTGGAAACAACTGAATTTGCAATGCCGATTTCACCGATGACTTTTCCTGCACAGATGATTTTGTTGAGATTTTTGGGATGCTGCCATGAGTGAGTTGCCTCTGCTTTTTCAAAACTCAGTTTTTCGTGCTTGATGTCATCTGCAATAACTGCTAAAATATCGCGAAGTTCAAAATAGAGTTCAGACATTTCCTTTGTTTTTGAATAAAGTGTGACTGCAAGTTTTTTCTGTTCATCGCAAAGACCGTCGTCTTTGAATCCGTCAACTGTTCTTCCGATTTCAAAAACTTTGAAATCAGAATCATATCCGACATTATATTTCACCTGACAAAGTTGGGTGGGAATGATGGAGTTACGGATGGTTTTTATGTTGGGGTTTGTGGCATTTATGAGTTCAACATTCTTTTCAACTTCGATTCCGAGGGCTTTGTAATCATCATAATATGCCCACACATAGGAATGAAGTTCGTGCATTGAATAGCGTTTAACAAGGATATCCTTGATTCTGTCTTCATCGCTTTTTTCAACCTGTGTTCTTACAGGTGATACGGGAACTACTGCTGTGTGAATGTCAAAGTTATCATAGCCGTATATTCTTGTGATTTCTTCAATGATGTCTGCCTTTATTGTAACATCCTTTGTTGCACGCCATGATGGAACTTCTACAGAGAAGTTGTCGCCGTCATTTTCAACGCCGAATCCAAGAGATTTAAGAGTTTTCACAATCTGTTCATTTGAGATTTCAATTCCTGTATATTTATCTACAAATGCTTTTGTGAAATCAAGTTTCACATCATCATATTTAAATGCAACTTCATCGGTAAGTGCAGAAATAATTTGGGCACCTGAATCTATTTCCTTTAAAAGATTTACGAAACGTGCAACGGCAACCGTTGTCATTTCGGGATCAAGACTCTTTTCATAGCGCATTGATGCATCTGTTCTGTGAGAAAGTCTCACAGTTGATTTACGGATTGATGCGGCATCAAAGGTTGCAGACTCAAGTGTCAAACTTGTGGTATCGTCTACAATTTCAGAATCGAGTCCGCCCATGATACCTGCTATTGCAACGGGTGTGTTGTCATTGCAGATCATAAGTGTGTTTTCGTCAATTTCTCTGTCTACGCCGTCTAAAGTTTTGAATGTGAAAGGTTTGTCAAAACGTTTAACTCTGATTTTTTCAACCTTTCTTGAATCAAATGCGTGCATAGGCTGGCCCATTTCAAGCATGAGATAGTTTGTAAGGTCTGCAAGGAAATTGAGGGCTCTCATTCCGCAGTAGAAAAGACGGATTCTCATATTGACGGGACTTTTGTGTGTGGTTATGTTGCCAAAACGCAGGCAGGAATATCTGTGGCAAAGAGGATCTTCAATTTTAAGATCAACTTTGGGAAGATTTTCATATGCAGAAAGGTCTGCCTGAGGGATGGGTTTTAATTCTCTTCCTGAAATTGCGGCAAATTCTCTTGCAATGCCGTAGTGTCCCCAAAGGTCAGGACGGTTTGTGAGAGATTTGTTGTCAACTTCAAAGATTATATCGTCTATTTCATAAACTTCTTTAAGGTCTGTGCCGCAAGGAATATCATCTGTGATGTCCATAATTCCTTCGTGATTGTCACTTATGCCGATTTCTTTTTCTGAGCAGCACATACCGTTTGATGTGTAGCCTGCAAGTTTTCTTGGGGTGATTTCAATTTCACCGATTTTAGCACCCACTTTTGCAAAAGCAGTTTTCATTCCAACTCTCACATTTGGTGCACCGCAGACAACATCTGTAAGTTCTCCGTCACCTGCATCCACCTTTAAAAGATGAAGTTTCTTTGATTCGGGATGTTCTTCAACAGATTTGATCTCGGCAACAACTATGCCTGAAATGTCGCTTCCTTTATGGAATATTTCGTTTTCAACCTCTGCAGTTGAAAGTGAAAATTTATTGATTAATTCCAACTTGTCAAGACCGGAAAGGTCAACAAAATCTGAAATCCAGTTCATTGATAAAAACATATTAAATTCGCTCCTTTCCTCTTACTTATCGTCTGTAAACTGCGAAAGAGTTTTCAGACTTCCGCTGTTTAAGTCTCTGATATCTTTTACGCCATATTTCATCATTGCAAGTCTTGTAAGACCAAGACCGAAAGCAAATCCTGTATATTCTTCGGGATCTATTCCGCCCTCTTCAAGGACTCTTGGATGAATCATACCGCAGGGGCAAAGTTCAAGCCATCCGCTGTGCTTGCAGGAAGGACATCCCTCACCGCCGCAGATAAGACAACTGATGTCAAGTTCAAATCCGGGTTCCACAAAGGGGAAGAAACCGGGACGGAGTCGAACTTTGATGTCTTTCTGGAAAACTTCCGAAAGCATGGTTTTCATAAAGAAAATGAGGTTTGAAATGGAGATATCCTTATCAACCATAACACCTTCCATCTGGAAGAATGTGTTTTCGTGGCAGGCATCTGTTGCTTCATTACGGAAACATCTTCCGGGGAATATTGCTTTTATTGCTTTGCCATCATTTACAAGAGCATCTTTATATTTTTTGTAAATTGCATTTTGTGCCGCAGATGTGTGAGATTTAAGAAGCTGACCGTTTTCAAGATAGTATGTATCCTGCATATCTCTTGCAGGGTGATCTTTGGGAATGTTGAGTGCTTCAAAGCATTCGTAATCAGTTACAATTTCGCTGTAATCCTCAACAGCAAATCCCATTGATTTGAAAACTTCTTCACACTGGCGCTGAACAAGAGTTATGGGATGATAGGAACCTCTTTTTAAATCAGCGGGCATTGAAATGTCGAACTCGGGCATAAGGCTGTTTTCAAGTTCAATTTGTTTTCTTTCAAGTTCTTCTCTTTTTTGGGAAATTGCATCGTTAACTTCGTTTTTAAGAACGTTAACCTCCTGACCGAAGGTCTTTTTCTCTTCATGTGAAAGAGATTTCATTTCTTTTAAAAGTTCAGTTACATAGCCTTTTTTACCGGTATATTCTACTCTGATTTTCTCTAAGTCTTCCATTTTTTCAATCTTTGAAAGAGCATCGAGGAAGGCCTGCTTTACTTCCTGGGTTTTTGCTGACATAGCAATCTTCCTTTCTATATGAATTTAATTTTATACAATAAAAAATAGCTCCATCCACAAAAGGGACGAGCTAAACCCGCGGTACCACCCATATTCGGAAAAATCCGCACTTTTTGAGCCTTTTGGCGTGAGGCAAAACACCTGACTTATACCATTTTTAAACGGCTTTCGTCAGATACTCCAATGCTGAAATTCACAATTTATACTATCCGGGATGCTTACAGCCGGTGACATCCTTCTCTTTGAAATCGTATAAACGCTACTTACACATCTTCACAGTACCGCATCATTATAGCAGAAACAAAGGGAAAAGTCAAGGACTTATTTTGACTTTATCCGACCTGATTTTTTAGCCCTTTTTCATTATTTACCTTGATTTACAGCTTACTCTGTGCTACAATTGAAAATAATATATTTACCTTGGAAAGAAGGAATAATACAATATGAAAAACATTGCAAATATTGACTCAAACCTTAAAGTTGAAACAAAAATCGATAAAGAAGGCATAAAGTTTTATAATGCCGATTCCGCGCCTTTCAAAATATATGGTGTATATAAAGACGACGGAAGATATCGCAGAATGCCTGAAGACGTGGCAAAAAACACCAGCGAAGGTGTTTGGGAACTTCACGTATGTACTGCCGGCGGAAGAATTCGTTTCAAAACTGACTCATCATATGTGGCAATTCATGCAAAAATGGATCCCATTTTCAAAATGTCCCACTTTGCCCTCACAGGTGTTGGCGGTTTTGACCTCTATGCAAAAGAGGGTGACATGGAACTTAGATTTGTTGCGGAATATACCCCTCCCCTTGAGATGACAGACGGATACGAAAGCGTAATTGAACTTTGCAATGGTGGATATGCATATCAGGAAGGAAATATGAGAGATATAGTTATAAACTTTCCGCTCTATGCAGGGGTTATTGATTTGCATATAGGTCTTGACGAAAATGCAAAAGTTCTTGAACCCGAAGAATACAAACCTCAAAAACCAATTGTATATTATGGTTCTTCAATAACTCAGGGGGGATGCGCTTCAAGACCGGGAATGTCATATCAGAATATTATTACAAGAAGATTTAATATCGACCACATAAACCTCGGCTTTTCAGGAAATGCCAAAGCAGAAGATGCAATGATTGAATATATCAAAAATCTTGATATGTCAGTGTTTGTATATGACTATGACCACAATGCACCAAGCGTTGAATATCTTAAAAACACCCACGAAAAAATGTTTAAGGCAATAAGAGAAGCAAATCCCGACCTGCCGATTGTTATGATGCCAAGACCGAAATATTATCTCAATGAAACTGATAAACAAAGAGCGGAAGTTGTGAGAGAAACATACGAAAATGCATTGAATGCAGGAGACAAAAATGTTTACCACTTGTCCGGTGAAGAACTTTGTGCCATTTGCCTTGACCAGGGGACTGTAGACGGATGCCATCCCACAGATTTAGGATTTTTCTCCATGGCAAAAACCCTTGGTGATGCTTTGGAAAAATGGGGACTGGTGTGAGGCTAAATATTACTATCGAAAGAAGGAATAAAAAATGAAAGCTACAATAATTCAACCGCCCTACTCAAGGGATGTTTCATATTCTGATGAATATTTTCAGTATAAGATCGACCTTCTGGACAAGTGTACAAAAGAATCTGACATAATCGTACTTCCCGAATACAGCGATGTTCCCTGTGCCACATCAACAAAGGAAGAAACATTTTTTTATCACAACAAATATATGGATACTCTTATGGAAAAGTGCAAAGAGACTGCCAGAAGATGTGACTGCCTTGTATTTGTAAATGCTCTTTGTGACATTGGCGGAAATTACAGAAACACCACTTTTGCCATTTCAAGAGACGGCGAAGTGGTGGGAAAATATTTTAAAAAGCATCTTCCTCCCCTTGAACTTGAAGTTCTGGAACTTGACTCTGATTATACTTTTGAATATTCAGAGCCATATATTATTGAAATTGACGGGTTAAGATATGGGTTTCTGACCTGTTACGACTTCTATTTCTATGAGGCATTTGCAAGAATTGCAAGAGAAAAAGTTGACATTATAATCGGATGTTCGCTTCAGAGAAGCGATTCTCACGATGCCATAGAAACCATGTGCAGATTCCTTGCCTACAACACAAATGCCTATGTCATACGTTCATCGGTAAGTTTTGATGAATCATCCGATATCTGCGGAGCAAGTATGGTTGTCTCTCCCTACGGAAAAGTCCTCGAAAATATGAAGGGCAGATTCGGTATGGCAACCGTGGAATTCAACCCAAATGACAAATATCTGAAACCCGCAGGATTCGGCAATCCCGATGCGCCTCATTATGAATATATTGAATATGGAAGAAAGCCCTGGCAATACCGCATTGGCGGAAGCAGTGTTATATGCGAAGAAAAATGGCTTAAGTATCCAAGAGTCTGTGCACACAGAGGGTTTAGTGCAGTTCTTCCCGAAAACAGTATGCCGGCATTTGGTGCGGCAATAGCAATGGGAGCAGATGAGATTGAGTTTGACCTTTGGCCCACAAAAGATAAGGAAATTGTGTCTTGTCACGACAGAGAACTTGAAAGGGTGAGCACCGGAAAAGGTTATATAACAGACCACACTCTTTCAGAACTTGAAAAACTTGATTTTGGTGTGAATTTCGGAGAGAGATTTGAAGGTTTGAAAATTGTTAAATTTGAAGACATTCTCAGGAAACTTTCAGGTCAGGTTATTATGAATATTCATGTGAAACCCCTTTCCATGACAGAAAAGTATCCCGAGGATATCATAAGAAAAATTGTTGAACTTATCCGGAGATACGACTGTGAAAAGTATGTATATTTTATGCTTGAAACTGACATTCAGATAAGGCAGTTCAAAAAAATTGCCCCACAGATTCCCGTATGCGTGGGCCATCTTGAGGCACGCCCATGGGAAATTGTTGACAGGGCAATTGAACTCGGATGCGAAAAAGTGCAACTCTTTAAGCCTTATTTTACAAAAGAAATGATTGACAAGGCTCACAAAAACGGAATAAAATGCAATGTGTTCTGGTCTGATGATGAAAAAGAAACTATGGATTTCCTTGACCTTGGAATTGACACTATCCTTACCAATGACTATATCAGAATTTCAAACGTTGTGAAAAATAAGTAATTGTTTTACGGAGTGATTTTGGTGAATAAAAAATTAATTATTATGCTGGCAACCCTGTTTGCCATCCTTATTATCGCCATCCCCTCTTTTGCAGAGGATGACGGATACATATTCAGGTTAAAAAAAGACACAGTTATGCTTTTTTCGGAAAATGAAAATGTAAGTCGTATCGGCGGTGATGTGTATTATGCAAAGTCTATGGAAGATATATACAAATTCACATCAGAAGTCTATATAGAATCTGTCATTCCAAATTTCAAACTTGAACTCTATGACATAGATTACCCAACCGTTACAAGTGACACGAAATACAATGACCAATGGAATCACTCTGCAATACTTGCAAATGTTGCAAGAGAAAAGGGACTTTCAGGAAAGGGTGTAAAAATCGGCATAATTGACAGCGGAGTTGACACATCTCACCCTGACATTGACAGTTCAAAGATTCTTAAGGGATATAACTGCATAGAAGATGACCCTGATGAATATAACACCACCGACATATACGGTCACGGGACAAATGTGTGCGGCATAATTTCTGCCATAACAGATAACGAAGCATATCTTGCAGGAATTGCGCCCAATGCATCAATAGTCCCCTTAAAAGTTACAAACGGCAGTTCTCTTTCCGCTGCAAGTTTATTTGGCGGAATATATATGGCAATCGAATATGACTGTGACATAATTAATATGAGTCTTGGCGGCAATCTGACTGACGAGTATCTGATTGCCGAACTCAAATACTGGATTGACATGGCATCTGATGCAGGAATTATTATTATTGCAGCCGGAGGCAACGAAGACAGTACGGCGATAAGTTATCCTGCAGGCTTTGACAATGTCATTGGTGTGGCATCTGTCAAAAAAGACCTCTCCCATTCAAAGTATTCTCAAAGAAATGAATCAATTTTTATATCAGCACCGGGACACGGTGTTACAACTCTTGAAATTGGTGACACGACTTCATCCGAGATTGGGACATCAATTGCCACACCTCACATAACGGCAATTGTTGCTCTCATAAAAGAGGTTTTACCCGATGCCACCCTTTCAGACGTTAAAGACATACTGAAAAGTTCATCAACAGATCTTGGCGATGAGGGATATGATACGACTTTCGGCTATGGACTTATTAGTGTTGAAAAGGTTGCAGAGCATCTCAGTCCCTATCTTCCGGATGTTGTAATTTCCGATGGAATAAAAGATGGAATTACAAGAATTCACATTCACAACAATGGCTTGGAAATCAAGAACACTTTCGGGTATTTCAGAGAAGAAAATGCATCATCAGGCGACGGCGTATTCTATTGTCTGAACAAAGATATTGCTCCTGATGCGGTAACGACTTTTTCTCCCGATAGAATTTTCAGTGAGTTTTTGTGGTGGGATGAAAACATGAAACCCTTTATTAAAAAATATATTATACAATAGCAAACAGGTTTTACATTCCCTTTTATTGCAATTAATAATTATAATCATTTTAAAAACCCTCCGAAATGTTTTTTGAAAATTCCGGAGGGTTTTATAGTTTATTAATAGTTATATCCTGCCTCTAATGCTTTAATGTTTGTTTCAAGCATTGCTGCTTTTGAAGCGGGAACAAGTTTTGTGATTGCAGTTTTGAGTTCATCCCATGTAAACATTTCTGTTTCTTTTACGAGTTTACCAAGAATTATCATATTTGCAAGTTTTGCAATTCCCATATCTACTGCCATCTGTGTTGCAGGGATGGTGTATACATCAACATCATCTCTTTTACATTCTCTTGAAATGAGAGTAGAGTCGATAAAGATTTTTCCGCCTTTAACTACTGCATTTTCAAATTTGTCAAGAGAAGGTCCATTCATTACCACGAGGGCTGTGGGTTCTGTGATGATTGGAGATGCCACATCTTCATCAGAAACTATAACGCTGCAGTTTGCGGTACCACCACGCATTTCAGGTCCGTAGGATGGAAGATGGGACACATTTTTGCCCTGAATCATACCTGCATATGCAACAACTTTTCCTGCAAAGAGGATTCCCTGACCGCCGAATCCGGCGAATATTGTCTCGAATGTCATAATTACGCTTCCTCCTTTGTGATGTCTTTATATACACCGAGAGGATAGTGCGGAAGCATATTCTCTCTCATCCAGTTAAAGGATTCCTGAGGTGACATACCCCAGTTTGTGGGACAGGTTGATACAACTTCAACAAGAGTGAAACCTTTGCCCTCCATCTGAAGTTGGAAAGCCTTTTTAATTGCGGCTTTTGCTTTTTTGATGTTTGGAACAGTATCCACGGTTACTCTTTCGATATATGCAGGGCCGTCGAGTGTTGCGAGCATTTCGCTGACTCTGATGGGGTTACCCTGGGTTTTTGTATCTCTTCCATAGGGTGATGTCTGAGTTACCTGACCGGCAAGTGTTGTAGGAGCCATCTGACCGCCTGTCATACCATAGATTGCATTATTGATAAAGATTGTGGTTACATTTTCACCTCTTGCGGCAACGTGTACAGTTTCTGCTGTACCGATGGCTGCAAGGTCACCGTCACCCTGATAGGTAAATACAATTTTATCAGGGCGTGCTCTTTTGATACCTGTAGCCACTGCAGGTGCTCTGCCGTGTGCGGCTTCCTGCATATCACATTCAAAATAGTTATATGCAAAAACGGAGCATCCAACAGGTGCAACACCAATTGTATCGCCTTCGATTCCAAGTTCATCTATAACTTCTGCAACCAAACGGTGCACTATACCATGAGGGCAACCGGGGCAATAGTGAAAAGATACATCACTTAAAGCGTGAGGACGTTTAAATACTTTTTCCATTATTTAGCACCTCCGATTTCTTCGATTTTTTCAAGGATTTCTTTGGGAGTGGGAACAACGCCGCCTGTTCTTCCGAAGAACTCAACATCTGCTCTGCCGTTTACTGCAAGGCGTACATCTTCAACCATCTGTCCCATACTCATTTCAACTGCAAGGAATGTCTTTTTGGTATTTTTTGAAAGTGCCTTTTCAAATGCTTCAAAGGGGAAAGGCCAAAGGGTAATCGGGCGGATGATTCCAACCTTATATCCTTTTTCTTTTGCCTTTGCCATAGCAGTTTTTGCAATACGTGCAGTTGTGCCGTAGGCAACTAAAACGATGTCTGCATCTTCCACATCAACTGCTTCATAGCGGACTTCATTTTTTGCAATTTCATCATATCTTTTCTGTCTTTCCAAAACAAGGTCTTCAAGTTCAGATGCTTCAATGAAAAGAGAGTTTATGATATTTTTCTTTCTCTTCATACCTGTTCCTGATGTTGCCCATTCCTTTTCGGGGAGATCGGAAACAT
Organism: Clostridia bacterium; assembly: GCA_045541875.1. Taxonomy (GTDB): domain Bacteria; phylum Bacillota; class Clostridia; order UMGS1810; family UMGS1810; genus RGIG1828. The sequence continues at coordinate 23,299 of JAZQJX010000072.1, forward strand.
CGGTATCTTTAAATTCTACAGGTTCCATCATCTGACCGAGCATACCGTCACCCATAATCATTACGGGGCATCTGTATTTGTCACCGATGTCAAATGCATCGGATGTGAGATCTACCATTTCCTGAATGGAACTGGGGGCAAGAACAACGAGGTGATAATCACCGTGTCCGCCGCCTTTTGTTGCCTGAAAATAGTCAGACTGTGCAGGCTGAATTCCGCCAAGACCGGGGCCGCCTCTCACAATGTTTACAACAACGCAGGGGACATCTGCACCTGCTATGTAGGAAATACCTTCCTGCTTAAGGCTGATTCCGGGAGATGAGGAACTTGTCATAACTCTGACACCTGCTCCGCCTGCTCCATATACCATATTGATTGCAGAAACTTCACTTTCAGCCTGAAGGAATGTTCCGCCGATTTTAGGCATTTTCTTTGCCATATATGCACTTACCTCTGTCTGAGGTGTGATAGGATATCCGAAAAAATGACGGCAACCTGCTCTGATGGCAGCTTCTGCCAAAGCTTCGTTACCTTTCATCAAAACTTTATCACCCATGATAAAAACCTCCTTTTAATAGATTTATCTTTCTACTTCAATTACAACATCGGGACACATTGTAGCACAGAATGCACATCCTATGCATTTGTCCATTTCAATAACAGTTGCAGGGTGGAACCCTTTTGCGTTGATTCTGTCTTTAGCCATTGTGACAATCTTTTTGGGACAAGCGTCTACACAAAGACCGCAACCCTTACATCTGTCTTCGTTAAAAGTAACTTTTGCCATATTTAAAGCCTCCTTTTGGGAATTTTAATCTTTATATTCTACGCCAAAGCGTCAAACGGTAAATTCATAAAAAGTTTCAGAGGAAACTTTTTGTCTTCATCAACACTTTTCAGTTTTTCTAAAATATCAGGTGTTGATGATACATATTTTACAGGGATATTCATTTTTTTTGAAACTTCATCAAGAAGTTCAAAGGATGATTCAAAATCCTGTTCGCTTGAAAGATAGGAAAGATTTGCATTATTGACAAGCGCTGTTATGCGGCATCTTGATGCAATTTCAATTTCTCTTGCAAGTTTTATGATGTCATCTGCATTTTGGGTGTCAGGTCTTTTGGCATTTACAACAAGAAACATCTCATAGTCTTCATCTTTCAGATATGGATAAAACTGACCGAGGGCTATTGCACCGTCCTCATCTCCCCCAACATCCAAAACAGCGTGACAGTCTTTGTCTGAAAAAACTGAAAGGATATCACTTGGAAGTGTGGGAAGGTCGAGATTTGTTCCTGCATAATCGGGTGCTATCACCTTTATGCCCTCTTTTTCAAGTTCCTGATGTGCGTCATTTGTTCTGAAATAGGGATTTACGATATCCATGTCGCAAATGCAGGTATTTTGAAATTTTCTTTGAAGATTTATGGCATAATTTATGGCAAATTCTGTTTTGCCGCTGCCATAGTGACCTGTTACGATGTTAATTCTTTTCATATATATCAATCCTTAATAATCTGTATAATGGTATGCTCGGTACGTGATTTTTTGTTCACTTTCCGAATCAGCACAATCCATACAAACAAAAGCAAAACAAATGCTGTGAGTGTTCCAAGGATTCCTGCATTTAAGATGTCACAGAAAACTGCGGCAAAAATCATAAGAAATACAGGGAGAATGTATACAAGAAGTGAGATTGCAAGAATTTTGCCCGAATCTGACGAAATGAGAACCTTGTCTCCTTCTTTTGCACCTATGGGATTTTTCACCGTGGTATCAAATGATGGATTGGAGCAAGCACCGCAATCAGCGCAGTTATGAGAACACGCCGAGGATTTACAAATTCGTACAACTGCAGTTTCGCCAAATACAGATACTACAACTCCCTCTCCTGTCATACTCTCACTCCCGAAAACTAAAATATCTCACTAATATAATATGTTTCATAATATTATATCAAAAAACGACAGATAATTCAATAGTCAGAGAGTGTTAATTTTATACAAAATTACAGTTTTTATATCTGTTTTATATGTAATCAGTAATAAAAGAGGGATGCTAAAATCCGTTTTGAATTTTAACATCCCTATTATGAATTTAGTCAAAAACCTTTTTGGTTATTATATCCTTTATGTTGCTTAAAGTATCAGTTTTTGCAAGATACCATTTTCCGTCAACCTTAACAAGATCTATACTGATATTCACAGTTTCCGTGGAATAGTTTGTTGACAGGGTACATTTCATGTTGGAATAACCCTCCGGAGTAATTCCAATTGCGCTTTTCCAGTCTGAAACCCTTGAATCATCAAGGTCAATTTCTGTTTTTTTGATGATATCAAAACTTACTATACACTTTTCACCAACCTCGACTTCAACAGTTTCGTGCCATGTTTTGGACGCTATTTTAAGTTGTTTCATCATTGCGTCCTCAGACTTTGCGGCATATTTGAACCTGCCAAGAAGCGATAGAGCGTCATACTCATTTCCATTTGGATTTGAATATACCCTGAGTCTTTCTATACATTCTTCCTCTGTGTTACTGTACATAGCGGATTTTGATGCAGGGCTGAGTTCTATGGAAGAAACATCAGGATTAAGACGTTTATTTCCCTTTCCGGGTTTTGTGACGGAATCGGGCTTTATTGTAAGAATCGGGTTTGCTGAAGAATCAACCTGAACAGGAACAAGTTCCATATTTTCATCTTTATTTAAGTTCAGACCGTCATTTGCATCATTTGTGCATCCGGCAAAGGAAAAAGCCAAAGACGCGCAAAGCAATACAACTAATAATATTGCGTTTATTCTTGAACAAAACATTCGCTATCAATACCTTTCATCACTTTACAAGATCGCAAACTTTCGCATCTGTAAAAGAAATAAGTTCTTCGGTAGTCAAAAGCAGTTGACACCCTTTTATTCCTGCACTGACAGTTACTTTTTCCAAATCCTTGCAAGAATCATTTATGAAAGTGGGGAATTTCTTTTTCATACCAACAGGTGAACACCCGCCCCTCACATAACCCGTGAGAGAAAGAAGTTCCTTTACGGCAACCATTTCAATTTTTTTGTTATCTGTAACTTTTGCCGCTTTTTTAAGGTCGATTTCCTTGTCTACGGGAATGCACATCACTATCGGACCGGTTTTGTCACCTCTTGCAACCAAAGTTTTAAAAACCATTTCACATGGCAACCCCACAGAGGAAGCAACCGTCACCCCGGACAGGTCATTTTCATCCACTTTATATTCTATTGCCTCATATGAAACCGATGCTTTATCAAGCATTCTCATTGCATTTGTTTTTGTCATAATTTCACATTGCCTCTATCTTGTCAGAAAGTGCATCAAGCCAGGTTCCGTCAAAAAGTTCGATGAGACCTGCATCAACACCGCCTGCAAGTTTTGAATTTATGGGAAGACGGCTTATGGAATCTATGCCGTATTCCTTTGCAATTTCTTCAATGTGGCTATCTCCGAAAATGCTGTGTTTTTTGCCACAGTCGGGGCATTCAAAGTATGACATATTTTCAACTATTCCAAGGATCGGAACGTTCATGAGTTTTGCCATTTTAACCGCTTTTTCAACAATCATTGAAACAAGTTCCTGAGGTGATGTGACAATGACAATGCCATCTACAGGGATTGACTGAAAAACTGTGAGAGGAACATCGCCTGTTCCGGGAGGCATGTCTATGAACATATAGTCTGTGTCCCAGATAACGTCTGTCCAGAACTGTTTTACTGTTCCTGCAATGACAGGGCCTCTCCACACAACGGGATCAGTGTCATTTTCAAGGAGAAGGTTTATACTCATAATATCAATTCCGGTTTTTGATGCAACAGGCAAAAGTCCGAATTCGTTTGCCATTGCCTTTTGCTTTATGCCAAACGCCTTGGGAATGGAGGGACCTGTAACGTCTGCATCAAGAATTGATGTTTTATAATTTTTTCTTTTCATCAGAACTGAAAGCATTGAGGTTACCATCGATTTTCCAACTCCACCCTTACCGCTTACTATTCCGATTGTTTTTCCTATTCTGCTCATTTCGTGAGGTGCTTCTATCAGACTCTGCTGTTTATTTTTTGAATCACAATTAGCAGAGCATGTCTCACAGTTATGAGTGCATTGTTCGCTCATTTGTCTGACTTCCTTTCATACGTTGCTTAAAGAATTTTCTTTCTGCATTTACAATACTACAATATATTGTATCACAAAATTACAAATATATCAATATGTAATTTAAAAATGATTGTCTCCTTCTTTGCAATCAGATTCTTTTTGTTTTCATTTTTCTTGTATTACATAATCTCTTTGAAAATCATCTTAAGTTCTTCCGGACTTAGCACAATGTCTGCCCCGGACACCGAATCTTCAATCTGAGAAACCCTGCTTCCGCCTATCACGGGGAAAGTGTCGGGACAATTTATTGAACACATTGCACCGCATACGATTGCACCGACGGAACAGTTATACTTTTCGGAAAATGATTTTATGACTTCAAGTTTTTCAAGGTTTTCTTCACAAAGATATCGTTTTTTTGCCTTTTCAGAAAGGGCGTCAATCCCTTTTTCTGCCACCTTTGAAAAGAATCCCTTTGCCTGAGAAGAATATGCCACAACGGGCATTTCAGATTCTTTGTAAAATTCAAATTCTTCTTTATTCATACCCACAAGTCCGCCTCTTTCGCCAAGGCAAAAGGCAGGATTAAAACGTATCTGGCTTGCCGAAAAACCCATGAGTGAATGTTTCTTTGCATAATCATTAACCGCTTTTATTCTGTCTGAGCGCCAGTTTGATGCACCAAATTTTCTGATTTTACCTTCTTTTACAAGGCTATTCATTAGCTGGGCAACCTCCGAAGGCTCAATCACTCTGTCATCACGGTGAAGCCAGTAAAATTCTATTGAATCTGTGCCAAGTGCTTTAAGGCTGTTTTCAAGATCTGAAACAATGTCTTTTGGTGTGACTCTTGAAACCTCGCCAGCATCAGGTTCATAATAACCACCTTTTGTAAAAACATGCATTTCTGATGCCTTTCGCTCTTTTAGCCACTTTCCGACAATTTCCTCAGACTTGCCGTTTGCATAAAGGCGGGCAGTATCTATGTGTGTTCCTCCCATTCCACGGAATTTGTCCATTATGGAAAATGCATCCTCCTGCGTAATTCCATCACCAAAATATGATGTTCCCAAAAACATCTTGGACGCTTTTTCGCCAAAAGAATCTGAATATCTCACTTTTATTCCTCACTTTCTTTTGTTGTCTTTTATAGTTCGTGTCAAGTCAAGGTCAAAAAATATAGCAATTCAGGTTGTACATTATATGCAATGAGTTTTTACACAGTCTGTCGTCCCCGGACTGCTACATTGTCATCTCGGTTTCAATCAGTTTGCTAAATTTTAATTTTTTAGACTTTTGCTTAGGCAAAGGGGCATAACAGAATCAAAGCCCTTTAGCCATATTGTCTTCACAGTGTCACAATCGAACGAAAGTTCATATATGCGTGCCGAGGAATCGGCAGTATACACTTCGGTGTCCACAAGTTTATTGTCCTTATAGAATGCAACCGCCATTTTGCCTTCATAACTTGTATTTAATGAGACAGGACTAACCACAACATCTCCATTGGAGTTTTTGTAGCAATCAATAAGGTAGTTTTCGGTGGAGTTGGGCACTATCACTGTTCCTCCCGAAACCGATTTACCCATATCGTAGTTCCAGTTTCCGCTCTTGCTAATCAGATCCCAGCTGCTTTGTGTTCCGACATATTTAATTTGGGCAAGCGACGTGCAATCATAGAATATTCGGGTGCCCAAAGTTTTTACAGTGGATGGAAGATAGACAGTTTTAAGGTTTGAACATCCGTTAAACAAATAGGAGCCAAGCTGTTTTACGCCTTCATGCACTCTGACCTCGGTGATTTGCGAAAAGTAGTTATACCAGGGAACTTGTGACGCATTGTTGAATGAACCAAAGTTTCCGCTTCCCGAAATTGTGAGAACTCCGGTTGCGGGATTGAAAGTCCAGTTTACACCGGTGCCGCATGAACCGCCGAAAGTCTCGGTCTGTGCATTGTAGTCGCAAACCACAGTAAATTTTGCAGTTCTTGGTTTAGAGTACATTTTTGAAAATGCGTCGTCACTGCCTTCAAAATAAACCATGAGATCCGTAGACGTTAACGGCACAAATTCTGTGCCTATGGAGGTGACGGTTTCGGGAATTATCAGCTTCACAAGGCTGGTACAGCCTTTGAATGCGTAGGCCGAAATGGTGGTAATGTGAGGCTGTATGGTATATTCCTTAAGCCCCAGACAACCGTTGAAGGCATAGCGGGGAATGGTGGTTATGCTTTGGGGGAAGGTTAATGAGGTGAGCTTTCTGCATGCATCAAAGGCATATTCGCCAATTGAGGTTACGCTTTCGGGAATTGTTATTTTTTCAAGGTAATAACAACCGGAAAACGCAGATTTGCCTATGCTTGTTACCGTATCGGGAATATTTATTTCGGTAAGTCCGGTGCAACCGTAGAAACCATAGTCACCTATTGTGGTTATTCCGTCGAGCCAGCTTATGTCGTTAAATTTGCTGCATTGGGAAAATGCATACTCGTCTATCCTTACAACCGAGTCGGGAATGATTATCTTTTTAAGATTGGTAAGACGAGTGAAGGTGTATTTTCCTATGTTGACTGGTGAACCCACAATTTCAAAAGTTTCGATAGTCGACATATAACCGGCCCAGGATGGCTGACTGCTCATTGCGGGCATTGTGTCGCTTTCAACAAACAGTTTTAAGAGCTTTTGGTCTTCATAGTAGCGCCATACATAATATTTGCTTGCATCGCTTCCGTAGCCTTTGGAGGGGTTATTCATATCCACATAATAGTAAACAGCTTTGTAGTTGGTGTTCCAGGTGCTGTATTTTGTTACATTTTCCCACTGTTTTATACCTCCGCCATATTGCAGGCTGATGAGAGTCGTACAACTGTCGAAAGCGCGTTTTTTGATTTCGGCAAGGGAGCCTGGAATATAGAGAGTTGTAAGAGCGGTGCATCCCGAAAATGCATATTCACCTATGGTTGTCAGACCTTGGGGGAGAATTATCTCCGTAAGGGCGGTGTTGTCTTTAAACACTTGGCAGGCAAGCTTTGTTATGCCGTCGGGAAGTGTGATGCTTGTGGCAGAATTTTCGCCTGAATAGAACACAAGTTCTCCGGAAGTGAGAGAATATACAAATCCGTCCTCGGAGCGGAAAGATTTATTGCCCGGGTCAATCTCCACAGACACCAAATTGTCAAGACCGCTGAATGCATCTGCACCTATTAAAGTTACATCTGCACCTATGTGTGCCGAGGTAATTTTGTCGGCATATATTTTCCAGGGAACGGCATTGCTTGTGTTGCAGGTCCATTCCGACATATTGCCGTCTGCTGTGATGGTGAGAATTCCGGACTGTTTGTCAAAGCTCCAGAATGCATCTTCCTCATTGCCGGGATTGTAGGAGTATACAATTATATTTTTATCTATAACATAGGAGCCGGTTATGGCTCTCCACTGCTCTTGGGTACCCTTGTAGTACACGGCTTTGAGAACCCCTGAGGGGAATGAACCTATCGTTTCGAGTTCTGTCGGAACCACAATGGTTGCAAGTGCGGTGCATCCGCCAAATGAACCGCCTTCAATTGTCTTAAGACCGTCGGGAAATTCTACAAAATCAAGAGCGGTACATCTCAAAAATGCATTGGTTTTTATTGTTTCAAGTCCCTTAGCAAAATTGACTGTTGCAAGGGATTTACAATCCATAAAGGTCTGGCTTTTGATGGATTTGACTCCGCTTCCAAATGTTACGGAAGAAAGAGAGCTGCAGCTTGAAAATGCGTTATTTCCAAGACTTGTCACAGAGTCGGGCAAAGATACTTGCGTAAGTTTTGTACAACTTGAAAAGGCCGAACTTCCGATTGTTTCAACACCGTCGGATATTACAACCGATACAAGACCCGAGTTGCTGAAAGCGTTTTCGCCTATGGTCTTTACATTTTCGCCGATTGTAATATGTGTGAGGGATTTACAAAGGTCGAAGGTGTAGCTACCTATAGCCTCCACCCCTGCGGGAATTTCAATGGTTGCAAGAGAGGTACATTTGTAAAAAGCTCCTTCCCCTATGCCGGTGACTCCCGAGGGAAGGTCAATTGATTTAAGCGCTGAACAACCGGAGAATGCCCAGGCACCTATTGTTGTTACCCCGGAGGGAATGTCAATCTCTTGGAGCATTGAGCATCCGCTGAATGCATTGTCGGGAATTACGGTAATGCCATCGGGCAACAGAGCCTCGGTGAGAGCAGTCAGACCCGAGAAAAAGCTCTCGGGAATTTCAGTTATGTCAAGTCCGGTGATATCTATGCGTGAAAGAGCGGTGCATCCCATGAAAATGCCTGAGTTTAAGGTTGTTATGTGAGACGGGAATGTATATTCTTCAAGAGAGGTTAGATTTTTGAATGAGCCCCTTGAAATTGATGTTATACTCTCGTCAAGAACAATATATTTTATTTTGTCTGCATATGCACTGTAATAATAATTCATACTTGACGACATTGTGCCTGAGCCAAAAATCTTAAGTGTGGAGATGTCTTCATAGATGTGCCATGCAAAATAGCCGGCATAGCCGTAATGGTCGGGAATGGTTTTTCCGTCAAAATTGTGACACACACTTATGGTTTTAAGCGCCGTGGCACCCGTTATTGCATTCCACTCCTTGGGAGAAGCCGTAAAATATACGGGTACGGTGCTTGAAAAATACAATCCGTCTGTACCTATGGATTCCAGACTTGGATATACAACCAAAGAAGTGATGGAATTACAGTTGTAGAAAGCGGAGGCACCAATGGTTTTAAGTGCGCTCGGGAGCTTTGTCAGCGAAAGTTTGGTGCAACCGTAGAATGCCTTTTCACCAATTGAAACCAGTGTTTCGGGCATTGTGATCTCGCTGAGGACACTGCACTGATTAAATGCATTTGCCGGCACTGCTTCAAAGGTGTCAGGGAGAGTCACACTGCTTAGTGATTTACATTGTGCAAACATATATTCTCCCAAAGTTACTGCACCCGATGAAACGTTTACCCGTGTGAGACCGTATGCACGGTAAAAACAGTATTTCCCAAAGGTTTTTATGCTTCCGGGAATTGTGAGACTTTCAATTGCACTGCAATTTTCAAAAGCATAGTTGCCTATGTGCTCGGTTCCCTCGGAAAGCGGGGCTTCCGATAGTTTGCTGCAATAGTCAAAGGCGTAGTTGCCTATGGATTTTATGGGTTTGGAAGAAGATACGGATTTCAGCTCTGTGCAGCAGTAGAAGCAGTAGTCCCCTATTTTTGAAAGACTGCCCTCTATGGTTACAGATTCAATGAGGTCGCATCTGTAGAAGCTATAGCTGCCAAGGGATGTTATTCCCTCGCCCACAACAACCTCTTTGATGGCGTCTTCAAAGCACCAGGGTACCTCATTCTGACTTTTGAAATCGGGTATGTCGCCCGTGCCGCCAAGTTCGAGCACACCTGTGCTGAGGTCAAGGCTCCAGGTTATGTTTTCGTTGAATGTGCCTTTGGAGCAGTGGCTTTGGGGGTCGTATCCGTGGATAATGTCAACACCGGGCCAATTGTAGGCGCCTGCCCATTCTTCCAGTGTGCCGGTGTGATATACATTTTTAAGAGCTTCGCCTATTTCAAAGGCGCGGCCGCCAAAGTCCCTCTCACCCTTATATATGAGAATGGTTGAAACACTTGTGCATCCGGAAAATGCACTCTCGCCAACGAAGGTGACATTTTCATATATGGTAAGGTTTTTAAGGGCGCGGTTGTCGGTAAATGCATATCTGCCTACGGTTTTGAGCTTGCGCGCCTCTCCCATATCTTCAAACACATAACAACGGTAAAAGGCAAATTCACCAATTGTTTCCACGTTTGAAAGATTTACTTTTTTGAGCTTTGGTGCATAGTTGAAGGCATAGGCGGGAATTGTCTTTATTCCGCTGTGAAGCACAACCTCTTCAAGATGCTCTGCATACTGAAATGCATAGCTTTTTATTTCGGTTGTTTCGGATGGGATGGCATATACACTGCCCTCTTTGCCTATGGGGTAGGCAATAAGACTTGTCATATCGTAGCTGAAAAGCACTCCATCGTGGGATGTAAGCTTTGTGCTTTCGGGATGTACATCGAAGCTTGTCACCCCTGAGCCTGCAAAAGTGCGGTTGGTTATTTCCTCAAGATTTTTCGGCAAAGTCAGTTTTTCAAGAGCAACGCAGTCCTTGAAAGCTTCGTCGCCTATTGAAGTTATGTTGTCGTGGAGAACGATGTTTGAAAGTGATGTACAGCCTTCAAAGGTTCCGTTGTAGATTTTGGTGACACCCGTGGGAATTGTCACATTGTTGAGAAGCGGGCAATCCCAAAAAACTCCGTCTTCTATAAGTTTCACACTGTTTTCCATAACCACCGCAGTCAGAGCATCACAGCCTGCAAATGCCTGATATCTGATGTTTTTAACGCCCCATAACATTGTGACACTTTCCATTGAGGAGCAACCCAGAAATGCATATTCCCCGATTTCTTCAACAGATCCGGGGATGCTGATGCTTTTTAGCGATGTACAAAATGTGAAGGCGCTGTTTCCTATTTTTGTGATTGTATTTGGAAGCACAACGGTTTCAAGGTTTATAAAATATTCAAAAAAGCCGTTGCCTATTTCGGTTATTCCGTTGGCGATATACAGTGTCTTGACGGTTTTTCTGTAGTTTTCATAAAGCACGTCATTATCGTCCATAGCGCCATAGCCGTTAATTTTGAGAACACCCTCCTGTGCCCAGTATTCCCAGGAGGCATTGCTTCCACACATACCTTCGTCGTCTGTGGCTCTGCCGGGGAGAGTTCTGTCAAAAACAAGTTTGGCAGTCATTGAGAAATTCCAGTCGTCTGCCTTGTTTACGGCATCCCACTGAGCCGAAGTGCCGGCATAGCAGAGTTCTTTCATATAATTACATCCGGTAAATGCCCATCTGCCAATGCTTTTCAAGGTTGTGGGAAGTGACATGTAACGAAGTCCGAGACAACCGTAAAAAGCACGGTTGCCTACGTTCTCAAAGCCGTGGGGCAAACCGGTATATCTGATTGATGAACATTCTTCAAAAGCTCTTTCGCCAATTGTTTTAAGGGTAGAGGGGAAGACAAGCTCATAATTGAGATTTGAATTCATAAACGCCCTGTCGCCTATGGTTACCAGACCTTCGTTGAATTTGATGTTTTCTATGTAGTAGTTTCCGTTGAAGGCATCGTTTTCTATTTTAACAACACCGTCGGGAACTGTGAAATCTCCGTTCAGCAGACCGCAGGGATAAGCCACGAGAACCGTGCCGTCCGATGAATACAATACATTGTCTGTTGATTTGAAACGGGGGTTGTCGGGATGTACGCTCAACCCTGTGAGAGACATACAACCGGAGACAGACGGACCGTCAAATTTTTCAAAGCATGGCGAAAGGGTGAGCTTTTTGAGTAGATAATCGAAAGCAGCCTCTCTTATTGTTGTAACCGTATTACCCATGGTGATTTCGGTGCATGAGGTGTTTAAAGCAAAGGCATTTTTGCCGATGACAGTTATGCCGTCTTTGATTTCTACGGTCTTTATAGCATCCTTGTAGGGTGTCCAGCCGGCAGTGTTTGTGATTCCGCCGTTTTCGTCTGAAGAAGTATCAAAATCATAGGTGGCGCCTTTGCCCGAAATCTCAAGAACACCTGTTTGAGTCCAGACCTTCCATATGGCAGTGTCACCACATTTTCCACTGTAGTCGGGTGAGATGTAGTCAAAACTCAGATTATATGTCTTTTTATATGTCTGAGTTCCTGTGTTATCATCCCAATCCTGTGATTTTTGAACAGAATTCCACTGAGCCTCGGTGCCTTTACAGTATATGTCAGCGAGATATGTACATCCCTCAAATGCACCTGATCCGATGGAAGTCACCGACGGAGGAATGACGACAGAGGACAGATTCACACAATTGATAAAAGCATTATTTGAGATGGTTGTAGTGGTATCTGCCACAACACACTCTGACATATTTGATCCGGGGAGACACATAACCAGGGTATCTTTGTTTTTGGTATATAAAACCCCGTCTTCGTTTGTGTAGTGTGTGTTGTCTGCACTTATGTTAATGCTTTCGAGAGACGGATGGTATGCCATGAAGTCGGCAGTAATTCCGCTAATGTCGCCGCTGAACATAATGCCGGTTATTCGGCTGCAATAATTTTTCCAGGGGATTTGTTCTTCGGTTTCAAAACAGGGAAGTGCTCTGCTTCCCGTGATTGTGAGATAGCCGCCGGAATATTTCCACTCAAAGCCTTCACCAAAGGTTCCGCTGTCGGAGTGGTTGAGGCGCAATATTCCCTTACCGTAGGCAGTGTTCCAGTTTGAGGGGGTGTAGACGTGATGTGTGAAAATACTGTTTTTTATTTTGTCGGGAGCGTTATTGTCATCCAACAGCGCCAGAACTGCACAGGCTCCGGCAACGTGAGGCGACGACATACTGGTTCCGTCCATGCTGATGTAGGGTATACCATTTATATAGTATGTGGAAGATATTGCCACACCCGGTGCGGCAATAAAAGAACTGTTATTAGTTGAGGCACGGTTGCTGAATGATGCCGGATTGCCATATTTATCTACTGCAGTTACCACAATACCGTTTGACAATGCGGCTACAAATTCTGCAAGGGTGTCCGGCTGAACATTAACGTTCTCGTTTCCTGCAGAAACAACAAACACGGTGTTTTTGCCCGAATTAATGGCTTCTTTTACCACAGGACGGGAAGACAATTCGTTCATGCTGATACTCATGTTTATTACATCGTGAGTTACCGCTTTGGATATGGCGCTGTAAATATCGGCTGAGTTTAGCATGCTGTTGCCCGATTCGTCATATATTACCTCAACTCTGTAGGGGCATATATTTACATTATCTCCCACAAGCTGAGTTGTGGCGGCAACAATGCCCGCAACGTGTGTTCCATGTCCGTCGGGGTCGGAATTCATAGTCATTGTTTCATCATAGACAACTCTGCCGCTAAATATGGTATCCTGAGCATTGAGACCTGTGTCTATGACGGCAACTGTTACTTCTTTATCAGTGTTTAATAATAATTTGTTATCCTGTATATATCCTGTGAAATTGCCGTTTTCTGTCCCCCATGTATAGGAAGCGGTGTCAAGACTTACAGGGAAAAGGTTGTCAAGCTCCGTATATTCCACAAGGTGACTCACCGAAAGAAGCTCGTAGGAGGCTTTTGTTGCTTCCTCGGTGCCGAATTCGGCAAAAATAAGCCCATCGGGGTTCATTGCAATATCAACGGCACCGGCAAATGCCTCAACAAGGGTGTCGTCTGTAATGGTGTTTTTGTTTTTGAGCTTTGCAAAAATGCGCTTTGTCTGAAACTTTTTAAGAAGCTTGACCGAGTTCTCGGAATCAGTTGGAATGGGGGTATAGCCCGTGGCATCTGCAATGTCAGACACACGAGCAAAGGTTGTGCCATCAATGAGCATGCCCTGAATTTGGTCATCGTCTGCTTCGCCGGCGGAAGTTTCTACACATGTTACTGTGTCGTCGCAGTTTATGTATGTTTCCCCTGTCTCCTCGTTTTTGCCCAGCTCGTAGTCCAGAACGTCGGAGTATGCACTCAGTGACAGGTGAAGCTCACCGTCTTTAACAAAGACTTCGGTGTCGACTCCCACGGTGTCTTCTAGGTTTTCTCCCAAAAGACCAATGGGGACTTCGGCTTCAATAAAAATGCCTTCGGCGTATTTGTCCAGGGCATCGCCATCCACCGCATCGTCTATGGCTTTGACAAATTCGTCCTGATTGCAAATCGCATCCGAAAGCATTAAGTATACCGGAGACAAATCTGCACTCTGATTGGCAAATGCCGTGGGCACAAGTTGAAAAATCTGTGCTAAAATCAGCAGAAGTGACAAAAAGATTTTTTTCATAAAAAACATATCCTTTCATAGCATAGCCATATTCTGTAAACACTGAAATGACAAGAATTCCATTTCGGTGTTGTCGGCAATGGCTAAAATATTCAGTTGCCGATTTGATTAATATGCCTGCAATTATATGTATCCGGCAAATATTCTGTTTTTAAACTCCATATTAAATAAAATGACAATATTACAAATGTATGTTATTGTATCATAATATGTGTGATTAGTCAATTGTATTTCTTATGCGGGTTAGTGTCAAGTCAGGATAAAAATATATTCCCACTTTTTACTATATATGCAGATTATATCACGAAACGGTTTTTAAATCAATATAAACCCAAATGCTTATATACTTTTCTATCTTCTTGTGCCCACAAAAATACAGAGGTCACCAAAAAACAACTGTGACCTCTGCACCTATTATAAAATCATTAATGATTGTTTACTTATTATTTCTTTCATATGTGTTTTTATACTAATCAGAATGAAAGAATATTTAAAATTTCTTCTTCAGACAGTGTGTCTGAGCATATCCCCACATAAACGTCATTTACAAAGGTTGAAACTCCTGTCTGAGGCGGTGATTTTTTGGAAATATAAACATTTACGGAATACTTTCCATCGGGGGAACTTCCGGATATATTCAAAACATCATATATAATTTCTCCACCCTGCTTTTTTATAACAGCGGAAGAGGGGATATAAAGTTCTATGTCATAGGGCAGAGAAATTTTTGAAAGCACATTAAATCCCGCATATTCCCAGTAGTTTTCAATACTTATAATCTCATCTGTAACACTTGAAGCGACTGAACTACCTCCACCACCGCCACCGGAAGATATCTTTTTTTCCTCGCAAGGAGCCTCGGATTTGTCGCAGACAACGGCGGATTCACCGCTGTCCTCTTCGTTTGCCATCTTTGGCGAAGGCAGATAAGAATCATCTGTTTCACTGAACAAATCGCAACTTTCCGGTTCATCATTTCCCGGGGAATTCATGGGAGGAGATGTCACAGACCTTTCATAAGACATAGAATTTCTGATTTTATCTTCATCAGATGATGTGACTGCATTTTCGGAAACTCTTGTTTTATCTGACAGGAAGATGTCTTTGTTTTGTTTTTCGTCAGAAAAAACTACGGTTTCCTCATAAGAATCCGCCTTTTCCGCATTGTTTTTGTCTTTTACATCATACGCAATAAGTTTGTCAGATGTTTTGAGATCGGATTGGGAAATCCCAAAATACAGATTTCCCAAAACTCCAAGTGCAACCACCAAAGCCAATCCCGCGGCAAAAGAAAGCACATACATCTTTTTGAAATTCCATATCCCGTGCTTTTCCTGTGATGATTTTTCAATTATGGAGGCAAGAAGTTCTTTGTTTGTGTCGATTTCATCCGTCATTTTTTTGTAGACTTCTTTAAAATTCATAATCATATCTCCCTCCCAAGAGTTCCTTCAGTTGGTTTCTGCCTCTGAAAAGATGGGATTTTACTGTGGACTCTTTTTGATTTAAAAGTTTTGCAATATCCGATACAGACATATCTTCATAATAAAAAAGATGAATGACTGTGGCATATTTTTTCGGAAGTTTTTTAACCTGTTCATGCAAATCACTATACTCCGGTGATGAAAATTCCAGTTCCTGAGAGAGAGGTACGGTTTTTTTAAACCACGAACCGGTAAACACACTTTTTGTACAGTTTATGCACACTCTTATAAGCCATGCCTTTATGTGTTCTTCCGACTGAAAAACTTTATCGGTTTTTATGTATCTTAAAAACACATCCTGGCACACATCTTCGGCAATTTCCTTATCTTTTGCCCTTGCAAGAGCAAGACGGTATATCATGTCAAAATACTTTTGAATTATAATTTCTTTGGAAATTGAAAACTCCATGCCTTTTTCCATCAGCAAATTCCCCTCCTCTCATATATAATACTTTTATGTCTCCTGAAAGGTTGCATGATTAAAGACAAATTTTTAATCTGACAATCACTATAAAAACAAAAAGAGCCCTAAAGCCCTTTTTGATGTTTTAATATTTTTTGGGCATAGGTGATGCAGTAATTTGCACAAACTCCTGTAAATATGCCGCTTATCATTGATATTATCACTAAAAACAGGAAATAATATGCTATGGACAATTGTTGTGTAACTAAAACTGCCACTACAATCTGTCCAAGGTTATGAAAAATTGCACATATAATACCTGTTGCCCACATGGATGAACGTTCAATAAAATTCCGACATATGCAAAGTGCAACAAAACTCAAAAGTCCTCCTGCCACGGAATAGAGCATGGACATCACCTGACCAAAAAGCATTGATGCAATTATTATTCTCATCATAAGGATTAAAAATGCTTCCTTTTTTCCGAAAATATAAACTGCCACCATTGTTATTATATTTGCAAGTCCAAGTTTTGCTCCGGGTATAAATGTCAGAGGCGGAATCACACACTCCAGGGCATAAAGCCCCAACGCCATTGACGAGAGCAGCGCCATAAGCACATATTTCCTTGTTTTCATCTTATGCTCCCTGAGTTATATCAACATCATCTTCATCATCTGTAAGTTTTATCACCACGTTATTGGGAAGGCACACAATGGGCCTTGCACCGTTTGAAATTGCACCTTGTTTTATACAGAGTTTATCGGGACAATCTGCTTCAATGACCGATATCTGACCGTTTTCAACGAAAATTATATTCCCTTCAAGTTCTATTGTATAGGCTTTTCTTACTGCCGTAAGGTCAATTTTCTGAACAAGATTTCCGTCTTCATAGATGCAGGCTATTTTTTTGCCTGTATCTTTGGCGTTGAGATATACTATTCCTGCGGCGGCTGCAATGGCTGCGGCAGAAAAACAAAGTGCAAGAACTTTGGTTGACTTTTTCATTTCCCCTCATCTCCTTTGGATAAATAATTTATATACTCATCTATTATATTCATAAGTTCTTTAAGGGTTTCTGTCTGACAAACTTCGTTTCTGACAGTTGCTCCGGAGTGCATCCCTTTTGTGTACCATGCAACATGTTTACGGGCTTCCCTGACACCTGTTCTTTCACCTTTCAACTCACACAAAAGAAGAATATGCTTTTTCATAACAGAAAGTCTTTCCTCCCAGGTTGGATATGTCAGAACTTTTTTTGACGAAATGTATTCATCAATCTGTCTGAAAATGAAAGGATTGCCCTGAGCACCGCGAGCAACCATAACAGCATCGCATCCTGTCTCTTTCATCATTGAAACTGCATCTTCTGCCTCGTATATATCTCCGTTTCCGATGACAGGAACAGAAACTGCGTCTTTCACTTTTTTAATGTAAGACCGGTCAGATTTTCCCGAATAATACATGGCGGCAGTTCTTCCGTGAACGGTTATGGCAGATGCACCGCCGTCTTCTATTATTTTGGCAAGAGTTTCAACGTCTGTAAAATCTTTAATGCCGCATCTTATTTTACAACTGACCGGTATGGAAACTGCCCGGGAAACTTCTTTCACAATTTCGCCTATAAGTTTAAAGTCCTTTAAAAGCGCACTTCCGTCACCGCCTGAAGTGACTTTTGGAGCAGGGCATCCCATATTGATATCTATCATTTTTATGCCCATATCCTCGATTTTTTTTGCAGACTCTGCCATAATATGAGGTTCATGTCCGAAAATCTGCACTATGAGAGGATCTTCTTCCGGACTTGTTTCCATCAGAGAAAAGGTCTTTTTATCATTATAGTGCATTGCTTTTGCACTGACCATTTCGGAAAACACTCCGCCGGCTCCCCAGTTTTTGCAAATCAGACGGAAAGCAAGATCGGTTATACCTGCCATTGGTGCAAGAAATATGTTGTTTTCAAAAATTACATTACCTATTTTTATCATATCAATAACTTTTATACCTTTCAGACCTGCACTTAAATATAATAATATTTTTATTGTATAGGAACGAAGTTTCCTATACAATAAAAACTGAAAATGCGGGATGACACCAATAGGTCATCCCGCACATATTTGCAGATATTTAAGTATGAAAAAATTTTACATACCCTGAAACTCTCTTCCGGCTACCTATGGAGCACAAAAGAAATCTTTGTGAAATCATTTTGAACGAATGAGAGAACTGAGTTCCTCCATAAATGAATTTACATCTCTGAATTCTCGGTATACAGACGCAAAACGAACATATGCAATGTCATTTAAAACTTTGAGTTTGTCCATTACAAGTTCGCCTATTTCTGTCGACGTTACCTCACGGTCAAGGGAATTGTTGAGAACACTTTCAATTTCAAGAACCATATTCTCAATCTGAGCAAAACTAACCGGCGTTTTTTCGCAGGCACGAAGAAGACCGTTCAAAAGTTTTTGTCTGTTATATACCTGACGTTTACCGTCTTTTTTGATGATTACAAGAGGAACAGATTCAATCTGTTCATATGTTGTAAATCTCTTTTCGCATTTAAGACATTCTCTGCGACGTCTTATGGAAGAGCCATCATCAATCGGTCTTGAATCAATTACTTTACTTTCGAGATACTCACAATATGGACATTTCATAATTTTTCTCTCCTTGAGCACGGGAACTGAAGCCCGTGTGACTTAATTTTGCACACTTTCAAATTGTCGTTGTGCTTAAACAAATATGCTGTACATAATCATACAGCATATCTGAAAAAAATTATCTCTTATTAAGAAAATCGGGGATTTCAAATCCGCCAACATCTGCAAAATCAGCGCCTGAAAGAATGTCAGCAGTATCATTTTTTGAAGATTTTCCATCTTCAAATCCTGTTGCAACAACAGTGATAACGATTTCATCACCCAAAGATTCATCAATTGATGTACCGAAGATAATGTTTGCATCGGGATCAACAAGTTGATGAACAAGTTCGGAAGCCTGTTCGATTTCCATGAGTCCGAGATCGCTTGAACCTGCAACGTTGAGCACAACTTTCTTTGCGCCGTCAATTGTGGTTTCAAGAAGAGGACTGTAGATAGCATCTTTTACTGCTTCTTCTGCTCTGTTATCACCTGATGCTCTACCGATACCCATATGAGCAACACCTGTGTTTCTCATAACTGAAGAGATATCAGCAAAGTCAAGGTTGATGTAACCGGGGCTTGTGATAAGGTCAGAAATACCTTTTACGCCCTGACTGAGAATCTTGTCCGCTGTTTTGAAAGCATCTTTCATAGATGTTTTGCGGTCACATATGTCAAGAAGTTTGTTGTTTGGAATAACTACGAGAGCATCAACGCAGTCTTTGAGCACTTCAATTCCTTTTTCTGCGTGAATCATTCTCTGTTTTCCTTCAAATCCGAAAGGTTTGGTAACAACACCAACGGTGAGTATGCCCATTTCTTTCGCAATTGAAGCAACGATGGGAGCAGCACCTGTTCCTGTTCCGCCGCCCATACCTGCTGTTACAAACACCATGTTTGCATCTGCAAGTGCCTGTTTGATTTCATCACGGCTTTCTTCTGCCGCTTTCTGTCCGATTTCGGGGTTTGCACCGGCACCAAGACCTTTTGTGAGTTTTTCACCAATCTGGATTTTGCCGTTTGCTTTGGATGCATTTTCACCGAAAAGAACCTGTTTGTCTGTATTAACTGCTATAAATTCAACGCCTGCAAGTCCGTCTTCAATCATACGGTCAATGGCATTGTTTCCGCCACCACCGACGCCGACAACTTTCATGTTGGCTCCTACGATTTCTCTTTCATTATCAAATTCTAACATGGTTTTTCCTCCTCTAACCCATATTAATGATTAATTATAACATAGTTTCATAAATAATGCTATACTTTTTTAGGGTTTTTTATTTTTTTGTACAAAATAAACAATTTTAGGTCTTTGTGCGACCATTCTATGACATACTGCTTGTTACATTTTCTGTATCAGAAAGTTCAATCACGCCTCCTGTCTGAGAGTCGGGAATTTCGGGGATTATGGCTTTCAAATATGCTATTTTGTATTCTATGTTTTCTCCATCCTTTTCGCCATCTTTTCCCATGTTGACCAATGTGTCATTTCTGAGTGTTATTTTTATATCATTAGTATTGGTCAGATCTATAAATTTTACCTTTGAAAGAATTCCCTGATTTTTAAGTTCTGTGAGCATTTTTTCAATTAATTCAGATACGTTCTTTGCATCTTTGCGGTCAATTTTTATATACTGTCCTTTTTTGGTGTCTGTAAGTTTTACGCCCTTAATTACAGGCACCTTTCTTTCAAGTCCGGACATTGTTGAAATTACAGTTCCGTTTTCATCTATTCCGGTGTATGCGGCTTTTTCCATTATGTAGGCACTTTCTGTTTTTTCGTATACCCGTATTGTAACATCTCCGGGAAGAGAACGGATAAGTTCAATATCCGAAACACATCCGAGACCCTTGACAGAACTTTTTATCTTTTTAAAGTTCAGTCCGAAAATGTTATCTCCTTTTTTTATGCCCGAAACTTCAATGATTTCTGCTTTCTTAAGTTCTGAATTTCCTATAACGTCTATTGATCGTATTTTAAATACCGGCGACATCAGAAACAGAATCACCGCAACAGTCACAAGGCACAAAATCCCTGCAACTTTTGACCGCATTACTGTGGTTTTATAGGGTGATTTTTTCTTTCTGTATTCACTTGTGCCGGTGTTGTTCCCGTTATGCATTTTATTCTATCCTCTCTATTTTTGCACCAAGGCTTTTGAGTGAATCGCAAAGATTTTCATAGCCTCTTTCTATATAGCCGATATTTGAAACCGTGCTTTCTCCCTCTGCGCCAAGTGACGCACAAACAAGGGATGCACCGCATCTGAGATCTCCTGAAGATACATCTGCCCCATGAAGTTTATGCACTCCCTTTATGACTGCGCATCTTCCAAAAGTTTCAATGTCTGCCCCCATCAGACAAAGTCTTTCACAATGACCGAGGCGGTTTTCGAATATCCTCTCCATAACAATTCCTATTCCGTAAGATGTTGTCATTGCTGCTGTAATAAGCGGCTGACAGTCTGTGGGGAACCCCGGATACGGCGATGTTTTTATGCAGGGAAGATTTATCAGACGGTCAGGTCTTGATGCTTCTATTCCGTCATCTGAAATATTAATATTCATGCCCATTTTTCTGTACGAAGCAATTACGGAGGAAAAATGAGAGGGATCCGCATCTTTAATTTTTATGTTTCCGCCGCTGCAGGCAACTGCTGTAAGATAGGTTGCGGCAACAATTCTGTCACCTATTATATCAACTTCCCCGTCTTTGGGAGTGCAGGTGCCTTTTATATGAATTTCTCCTGTTCCGTCTCCTTTTACGGAAACGCCAACAGAGCGAAGGTAATCTGCAAGATTTATAATCTCCGGTTCTCTGGCTGCATTTTGTATTACCGTTTTGGAAGGTGTCAGGCTGGAGGCAATCATTATATTCTCCGTTGCACCTACAGATGGAAAATCGAGAAATATTTTTCCTCCGCGAAGGCAATCTGCCACGCACAGTATTCCATCATTTGAAGGTATTATGTCCCCTCCCATTTCACAAAATGCCTTGAGATGAAGATTTATGGGGCGTCTGCCTATACAACATCCGCCGCTTCCTGAAATCAATGCTCTTTTGCTCCTTGCAAGAAGTGCTCCTGCAAAAAGACTTGAACTGCGTGTCTGTTTCATTATGTCATAGGGAATATCTTTTGGTGAAAATGAAGATGAATCTACAATCACGTCCATTCCTTCACGTCTGACTTTGCACCCGAGAAGATCGAGTATTTCAAGCATATTTCTTACATCTGAAAGATCCGGACAGTTATGTATAACACTTTTTCCGCCGTTTACAACAGTTGCGGCAAGTATGGGAAGAACCGCATTTTTTGAGCCATGGACTGATATTTCCCCGGAAAGCGGATTTCCGCCTTTTATTTTATAGCGCTTCATAAAAGCACCTCCGCACATAATCAATATGCTTATATACTATGCGGAAGTGGTTTTTTTGTTACAGTAGAAAGTTGTGTCACCATTCTTACTTTTTGAAAGCAATTCAGGATATGTGTAAGTTCCGCATGGTAGGTAGATAGGTAGGTAATTGGTGCGGAACTTACACAGGAAGTTGACAAATTCTGTTTCACTCTGCTAATTCTTTTATTTTTGCATATATAATTTCAAGCGCATTTACACTGCTGATTTTCTTTGAGTTCTTTTGCATCATAATTGTTTTTTCTTCGTCTGACAAAATGCTTTCAACGGCATTTTTCAGACTGTCTTTGTTAAAATCTTTTTCGAGTATTGTAATTGCTGCACCGTTATCTGAAAGGGCTCTTGCGTTATATTCCTGATGATTGTTTGTAACATTGGGTGACGGTATTAAAATGGCAGGTTTTGAAAGAGCGCAAAGTTCTGACACGGTTATGGCACCTGAGCGGCACACGCAAACATCTGATGCATTCATTGCCTCGTCCATATTGTGAATATATGGCACAATTGATATGTCAGAATTTTTGTCAATGCCAAGTTCTTTTGCTTTTTGAAGGCATCTTTCATAGTTTCTTTGTCCTGTGGCAAATAAAACTTTTGTTTCGCCGTCTTGAGAAAGTTCAGACATATATTCAAGAGACACCCTGTTTAATGCTTCTGCTCCAAGGCTGCCACCAAAAATGAGAATCATTTTTTCTTTATCAAGATTAAATTTTTTTCTTGCATCGTCTCTTTTGCATTTCAGAATTGACGGTCTTATGGGATTACCGGTAAAAAGAATTTCTTTTGCACCTGTAAGATATTTTCTGCTTTCATCAAAACTTATGGCAGTAACTGAGGACTTCCCTGAAAGATGTTTTATTGCACTTCCCGGAAATACATTTTGTTCGTGAATAAGAGTCGGAATGTTCATGGAATATGCCGCCATAACCGCAGGCGCACATACATATCCGCCGGTGCCTATGACAATGTCAGGCTTAAACTCTTTTATGATTTTTTTGCATTTTGATTTTGCACTGAGCATATGTATGAGGGATTTGAAATTTTCAAACGTGAGTTTTTTGCTGAGTCCCTCAACTTTTATATATCTGATTTCGTAACCTGACTGAGGCACCAGGGAACTTTCAAGTCCTTTTTTTGTGCCAACAAACAGTATTTCGGTGTTTTCATCCATTTCTTTTGCATATCCTGCAATGGCAAGTGCAGGGTTGATGTGGCCGGCTGTTCCGCCTCCGGCAAGTAAAATCCTCAAAATTTTCACTCCTATTTCTCACATTCTCTTGATATGGAAAGCACAACTCCCATTTCAGCAAGTATGAATACCAGTGATGTTCCGCCATAACTGAAAAACGGAAGAGGCATACCTGTTGCAGGAATTGATGAGGTAACAACGGCAATATTTATTACAACCTGAATGGCAATGAGTCCCATTATACCTATTACGGTAAGTCTTGAAAATTTATCTGGAGCGTGAATAGCAATGTTAATACCTTTCCACAAAAGTATACCAAAAAGCACAACAACCAAAAGTGCTCCGATAAAGCCAAGTTCCTCACATATTATGGGGAAAATAAAGTCATTGTGTGCTTCGGGAAGATAGAGATATTTCTGACGGCTCTGACCAAGTCCCAGTCCGAAGAACCCACCGCTTCCTATGGCATAGAGGGACTGAATAATCTGAAAGCCTGCACCCGAACTGTCCTTGAATGGATCGATGAATGAAGTTACACGTGCCATACGATAAGGTGCACTGATCATTGCAATAGCGGCAATGCCAAGAGCCGGAAAACCTATTGCCATAAAGTGTGACAATTTTGCTCCTGCTGCCCAGATGATTACAAATCCTGTGAGAACTATAACTATGGCACCGCTAAGATGGGGTTCAATGAATACCAAAAGTGCAAGAGCACCTGTTATGAATATATATGGCAAAAAACCTTTTGTAAATGTTCTAAGCGCTTCCTTGTTTACGCTAAGACTACGGGCAAGGAAAACTATTATTGCAAATTTGGCAATCTCGGAAGGCTGAAAACTGAAAGAACCAAACCCAAGCCATCTTTTTGCACCTTTTACCTCAATGCCGATTATCGGAACAAGTATCAGAAGTATAACACTTACAACCATAATGTGAAGTGCATATTTATATACGGTTTTATATGGAATTCTGGACACGGTAAGCATTATAACAATTCCTATCACAGCCCAGATAAGCTGCCTTTTTACAAAATAGAGTGCATCGTCATACTGATAGTGGGCAGATGCAGAACTTGCACTGAAAACCATAATAAGACCATAACTTAAAAGTGCCAGAACGGTTATAAGAAAAGAAACATCTATTTTTTTCAGCGGTTTCAAAACATCTGCCCTACGAACTGTTTTCAATGCAAATCCCTCCTCTATCTTTAATTTATTGTTTTTATCCGATTTTTATACACAAGCGAAAAATGCCGGAATGCATAATATCAAAGTTATAGCGCATGCGGTGATAACAATTCTGTTTTCGCTCCATCCGCACATTTCAAAATGATGATGTACGGGGCTCATTTTGAAAATTCTTTTGCCTGTCTTTTTAAACCATGCAACCTGAATTATTACAGAAAGCGTTTCAAATACATATACAAATCCGACTATGACCAACACAAGCGGATTTTTCATAATAAGCGCATTTGAGCATACAACACCGCCAAGAAAAAGCGAGCCTGTATCTCCCATAAAGACCTTTGCGGGATGACGGTTGAAAATGAGAAATCCCAGAAGTGCGCATGCAATTACAGAATTTATAACGGTGATGTCATACATTCCTTTGAAATATGATAAAAATGCAAAGAATGCACACACAATAACCGTTACAGATGTGGCAAGTCCGTCCACTCCGTCTGTGAGATTAACACTGTTTGTCGCACCGATTAAAACAAATATTGCAAGGGGTATATATATGACGCCCAGATTCACATATGTCTTTGCAAATGGTATGAAAATCTTTGTATCAACAATCTCAAGCCAATACAGACTGACGATTACAAAAACAACCGAGAATAAAAGTTGCAGCAAAAATTTCTGTTTCTCAGTAAGACCAAGATTCCTTTTTTTGCACACCTTTATGTAATCATCAATAAATCCCACAACACCAAAACTCAGCGCAAACAATATCAGGCACAAAGCCTTTGTCGTGCGGGTGAATATGAGGGCGCAGATAAGGGCAGGAACAATGAAGATGAATCCTCCCATTGTGGGTGTTCCCGTTTTTTTCTTATGCCAACTTGGACCTATGTCTCTTATTTCCTGACCGAATTTGAGTCTGTGAAGTGTTGGAATCATCAAAGGCCCTGCTATTGCAGAAAGGACAAATGATATTACCATAGCAATTATAAGTACGTCAAAGTTCATTTCAAACACCACCAAGTATAGTATATATCTGTTCCATTTTCATACATCTGGAACCTTTTATGAGAACTGCATCTTCATCTTTCAAAAATCCTTTCAGAAACTCAGCAGCATCTACAGCATCAGGAAAGGAATAACATTCCTTGCCTTTTGTCTCCGCTGCAATAAAACGGGATACGTCTCCCACAGTTATAAGGACATCTGCTTTGGATTTGTGAACATATTTTCCAAGATGGCGCAGAAGTTCTTCTGTTTTATCGCCAAGTTCAGCAATATCACCAAGAACCGCTATGCGTCGTTTTGCCTCAACACATTCAAGCACCCCAAGTGCGGCCTGAACTGATTGTGGACTGGAATTATAGCAGTCATTTATTATTTTATACCCGTTTATGCTGATTATATTCTGACGTATGCCGTCTGAATGATAACTTTCAAGTCCTGTTTTTATTTTTTCATCGTCAATATTCATCTCTCTGCCAACGGCTATTGCCACAAGAGCATTATATACGTTGTGAACACCTGCAAGATTTATGAAATAGTTTTTGCCGTCAACTTTGAATGAGCATCCCTGTTCTGAAGATTTTATATCCGATGCACATATGTCTGCAGATTTGTTTTCTATTCCCACAAAAATCTGCTTCCTACATTTCACTTTTCCTTTAAGAGAAACAAGGTATGAATCATCACCGTTCAATATTATTGTCCCGTCTTCGCTCATACCGTCAAAAATTTCACTTTTGGCTTTCAGTATGCCCTCCTGAGAACCAAGATATTCAATGTGAGATGTACCTATGTTTGTTATAACTCCGATGTGTGGGCGGGCACATTTTGAAAGAACGCTGATTTCTCCGAAATTGCTCATTCCCATTTCAATAACCGCCGCTGTGTGGTCGCAGGTGAGTCCGAACAATGTGTAGGGAACCCCTATGTTATTGTTGAAATTCCCCTTTGTTGCAAGGGTATTGTATTCCTGTGATACTACTGATGCTATGAATTCTTTTGTTGTGGTTTTTCCCACACTGCCTGTAAGTCCTATAACAGGAATATCAAAAAGACCTCTGTAATATGATGCCAGGTCAAGAAGTGCCTTTTGAGTGTCATCAACACTTATTACAAACGGTACCCAAATATCGGGCTTACCATGACACAAGACTCCCCCCACTCCTGTTTTACAAACATCCTCAAGAAAATCATGTCCGTCAAAACGTTCACCTTTTAAGGGAATAAAGAGGGTTTCTTTATCTATTGTGCGGCTGTCACAGCTGACAGCTGAAATTTTTGCGTTTTCATTGCCTGATATTATCTTTCCCGAAACCGCTTTTGCAATTTCTGATGCAGATATCTCTTTTATCCGGTATATCATAATCAGTCCCCTTTTTATGCCTTTGAACAAAGAATGTCTTTCACAACTTCCCTTTCATCAAAGTGAATTGTGCCTGAATTTAATATCTGATAGGTTTCATGTCCCTTTCCTGCAAGAACTATACAGTCGTCTTTTTTTGCATTGTCAAGAGCGTATTTTATGGCGTCGCGCCTGCTTTCAATCACAACATAATCACCGCCGGACTCTTTCACACCTTCTTCAACCATTGAAATGATTTTCAAAGGATTTTCCGTGCGTGGGTTGTCGCTTGTCACAACACAAAAATCTGCCATCTTTCCTGCTATTTTTCCCATAATCGGTCTTTTGGTGTTGTCTCTGTCACCACCGCAACCAAAGACTATTATAACTCTGCCTTTACAAAAACCTCTTACGGCATTTAGAATGTTTTCTATTCCGTCAGGAGTGTGTGCGTAGTCAATTATAACTGTATAATCTCTTCCTGTTGGTACAACCTCTGCACGTCCCTTTACGCCCGTCGCTTTTTCAAGACCTTTTGAAATTGTGTTTTCATCTATACCAAGCGCCCTTGCAACTCCTATTGCACAAAGAGCGTTGTATACTGAAAATTCGCCGGGGATCATAAGTCGATATGGAATATCTTTCACATCAAACTTTACACAATCTGAATGCATTTCAATATTTTCGGCATACAGTTTTGAGTTTTCGTTTTTTGTGGAATATGTCAGACATTCACACGGGCATTTATCCGCCATTGCTTTTCCATAGGAATCATCTGTGTTAATAACCGCTTTTTCAGAGATTTCCATAAGTTTAAACTTGGCATTTGCATAGTTATCCATCGTGATGTGTAAATCAAGATGATCCTGTGTAAGATTTGTAAATGCACCTACAGAATATGTGCATCCATGAACTCTTTCAAGTTCCAGGGCGTGAGATGAAACTTCCATCACACAAACATCCACATTTGCGTCTCTCATACGTGCAAAAATACTTTGAAGTTCTATGGAATCCGGTGTTGTACGGCTTGTTTCTATGACCTCATCACCTATCATATTCTGATTTGTGCCAATGAGACCAACCTTCAGGTTTGCATATTCGAGAATTGATTTCACAAGATAGGTTACAGTTGTTTTTCCGTTGGTGCCTGTTATTCCCACAAGTTTAAAACTTTTTGAAGGATTTGAATAAAACTCTGCTGCGGCAATTGATTCTGATATTCTTGAATTTGATGACACTACCTGAACTGTGTCAAGGCTCTCATCATATTCTTCGCACATCACGGCACTTGCACCGTTTTCGACAGCACTTTTTATAAACTTGTGTCCGTCAGTCTGAAATCCTCTGACTGCCACAAACAATGAGCCTTTCACACATGCTCTTGAGTCATTGGTAATGTGTGTTATTTCAATATCTGAATCCCCATATACCAAAGCACCGGGAATAGATTTTATTATTTCACCAAGTTTCAAGCCTATACATCCTCTCTAATGTACATTTTCCGTGTAATTATATTCAACCGATACCACGGTTCCCCTGACAACTTCTGTTCCTGCCGGCGGATCCTGAGTGCCTACAAGAACTGTACGTCCGATGCTTTGCGCACCTACAACTTTCATATTAAGACCGTTATTTACAAGAATCTGATTTGCATCCGATGCAAAGTAGCCGTGAAGGTCAGGTACTGTGACCATATCCGCCTCCATTTTTTCGGTATACAAAACTACTATGGCATTATTTCCAAGGGCTGTTCCCACTGCCGGCATCTGAGTGAGCACTGTTTCTCCCTCGCCCATTACAATATATTTGAATCCGGCATTTTCAAGTTGTTGTTTTGCGTCCGCAAGTTTCTGACTTTCAACTCTCGGAACAAAATTATATTCAAGATTACTGTCGTTTTCTATTTGTTTGTATACAAGCACATCAGACATAATTTCCTTGAAAGTCGGTGCGGCAATTGCACCACCCATATAGGATGCACCCATAGGTTCATCGAGCATTACGAGACAAATAAGTTCAGGATCATCTGCAGGAGCAAATCCAACAAACGATGCAACATACTTTCCGCTTCCACGGGGAGTTTTTTCACTTGTTCCGGTTTTGCCGGCAATGTGATAACCGTCAATGTATGCATTCTTACTTGTTCCGTCAGAGGCAACACCTTCAAGTATTTTGCACACTGTGTTTGCTGTATCTGCACTCACAACCTGTCTGACTGTCTGAGTCTCAAAATTTTCTATAACATTTCCGTCATTGTCCACAAGAGATTTTATTAGATGTGGTTTTACCATGTATCCGTTGTTTGTTATTGCGGAATATGCGGTAATAAGTTGAAGTGGTGTTACTGTAAATCCCTGTCCAAAGGATGCAGTTGCAAGTTCTGCAACATTGAATCTGTCCATAGAGTGAAACAACCCGGGTGCTTCACCAGGAAGGTCAAATCCTGTTGTTTCACCAAATCCAAAGGCTTTATAATATTTATAGAATCTTGAAGGTCCGAGTCTTTCACCAATAGACATAAACACAGGATTGCACGAATTATATACTCCCTGAACAAAAGTTTCTGTTCCGTGACCGTTTCTGTTCCAACATCCTATGTCATATTTATCTACACGAACTGAACCGGTACACACAAAATTTTCATTGAGTGTCACAAGATTTTCCTCAAGTGCCATAGCAGCAACCATTGCCTTAAAAGTTGAACCCGGTTCATATGAGTCTACCACAGCCTTGTTTCTCCACTGCTTATTGAGTGCATCGGACTCTGCCTTCGCTTTTTCTTCGTCTTCCATTTCCTTTATCATTTCGACTATTTCTTCATTCACTATGGTAAAGGGGGCATTCAGATCAAATGTGGGATATGTTGCCATGGCAAGAATCTCACCGGTTTTAGCATCCATAATAATGCATGATGCTCCATTTTCAACCTGATAATTCTCGACGGCTTTTTTTAGTGCATCCTCTGCTTTTCTCTGAATAACTTCGTCTATCGTAAGAACAACATTGACTCCGTTTTGAGGATCAATGTATTTTTCATATTTAAAAGGCATATTTGTACCTGCAGCATTTTTTGCCGTTATTATTCTGCCGGGAAGACCTTTTAAATAGTTCTCATATATCATTTCTATGCCGGCAAGCCCTTGATTATCCGTACCGACAAAACCAATTACATGAGCTGCAAGCGTTCCTCCGGGATAATACCTTTTGTTATCTTCAACAAGGGTTATTCCGGGAAGACCTTCTTTTCTTATGGCATCTGCCTGATCTTTGTCTATTTTTCTCTTTATCACTTCATAGGCAGAATCTCTGGCAAGAATTGAATATACCTTATCTTTATCCATTCCGAGAATACCTGAAAGTGTGGTGGATATTTCATTGATTTTCTTACTTGCTTTGACCTCTCTCGGACTTGCCGTAACAGTTTCAGCAGAAGCGCTGGTTGCAAGTTCCTTCATGTTACGGTCAAAAATTGTACCTCTTTTTGAACTTATGGCAACGTCTTTGGTTTGCTGAAGTGCAGCACTTGTTCTATATTCTTCGCCCTTTATAACCTGTATCCAGACAACACGAACAAGAAGCAATATCATAAGCACTATTGCTGCAGAAAACAAGAATAATAATCGTTTGTTTGAAGAACTGATTCGTCTGTTCATATTGCTTCTCCCATATACATAATGAAATATTACAACTGTCATCACCAAGGAAGCAGGCTATGTGCTTACTTTTCACTCATCGAGAAAAAGTAAGCCTTTTTGGCACCGGGCACAAAAAGGCATTATCTCTGTACTGACTGATTTTACGGCTGATTTCAGAGTCAGCGTTCCGGCATATACCGAAACCGTATATTAATTGTATATTTTATAATCAGCCAATATATGCCAAAAAGGATTTAAGGCTTGATATCATTTGGTCAATCACTCTGCCGTTGTTTTTTGTGGCAATGCCGGATTTGGCAAAATCGCTCTGAACAACTTCCACATACACATTCTGATGTGCTTCGGGCTTTTGCATGCCAAATTCATTCTTCGCTTTTTCTTCTACCACTTTAAGATCTATGCCGGATGCTATTTCAAATGCAGTCTGAGTGTTGCGAACTCTTATGTCATCAAGTTCATTAACCAAAGATTCATATTTACTCGCTGTTCTCATAAGAAGAACGTTGGAATATAAAAATGCAATGGCAATAGCAAAAACCGTTGCAACTATAGCCACAGTTTTTCTTCTCACCGCAAGAAGTTTCCCGTCGCGTACATTTTTTTGTTTTTCCTGATTTTGGGTAACCCTTTCGGTATATTCATAATAATCATTAATATTATATGCAGATGTACCGCTATAAAGTTGTGATTGCATTTTTATTCACCTCCTGCGTTCATCATATATACAAAACACTAAAGTTTTTCGCAAATTCTGAGTTTTGCACTTTTGGAACGTTTGTTATATTCAAGTTCATCATCTGACGGCAAAATGGGTTTGTTGGTAATTACTTTCCCTTTGGGTTTATTATTGCATACACATATCGGAAAATCCTTTGGGCATGTACAACCTTTTGCAAAAGATGCAAATGTCTGTTTGACTATGCGGTCTTCCAGGGAATGAAAGGTTATCACACAAAGTCTTCCGCCGGGCGAAAGGCAGTCAAAGAAATCGCAAAGAGCATCCTTGAGGGGTTCAAGTTCCGAATTAACTTCTATACGAACTGCCTGAAAAACCCTTTTTGCAGGGTGTGATCCCTTTTGACGAAACTTTTCGGGAATCGCTTTTTTTATTATGTCAACAAGTTCCATTGTTGTCTCTATTGGTCTGATTTTTCTTTGCTCTTCAATTATTTCTGCTATTCTTTTAGAAAAGCGTTCTTCACCGTAATCATAAAAGATTCTTGTGAGTTCCTCTTTTGAATATGTATTTACCACATCATACGCAGAAAAATCAGATTCTCTGTCCATTCTCATATCAAGCGGAGCATCTTCCATATAGGAAAATCCTCTCTCGGCGCAATCAAGTTGGTATGAAGAAACACCCAGATCTATGACTGCACCGTCAATGCTTCCGATGTTCTCTTTTTCAAGAACCTCTTTCACACAAGAGAAGTTGGAGTGTATGTAGGTTATATTTGAAAATTCACAAAGTCTTTTTTTGGCAGCCTCTATGGCGTCTGTATCCCGGTCAATGCCAATCAGGCGTCCTTTCCCGGAAAGTTTTGAGGCAATCTCATAACTGTGACCGCCTCCGCCAAGAGTTCCATCCACATATATTCCGTCTTTTTTTATGTCAAGTCCGTTCACCGATTCATGTAAAAGAACAGATACGTGTTTGAATTCCACGAAAATGTCCTCCTTTAAATCATGATTCCCAGTTCGCAGAGGTTGTCTGCGATCTGGTCGGTATCAATACCGTCAAGGTATTCATTCCAGTTTTCGGTGCTCCAGATTTCTAATTTGTCGCCGTTACCGATAACGGTAACGGCTTTGATAAGGGATGCATATTCTTTCAGGGGTTGGGTCAAAAGGATCCTTCCCTGCTTGTCAGTTTCACATTCAATGGCGCCGGCAAGAAACAGCCTTGCAAAGCCACGGGAATTTTTGTTGGCAAGGGGCAATGTACTCAGTTTTTCATAAAATTTTTGCCACTCTTCCATGCTGAAAACAAGAAGATTGCGGTCAAGACCCTTGGTTACAACGAATCTTTCACCAAGAGCATCTCTGAACTTAACCGGCATAATTATTCTGCCTTTGGCATCAATAGTATGCTGATATTCTCCACTGAACACATTTTTCACTCCCTTTCCTTGAAATTTTTACCACTTTTTACCATTTGGCTCCACTTTTCACCACTTTTATATGATTATAAACCATTTTTTCAAATTTTGCAATAGTTTTTTGCAAAAAAAAACACCGATTAAGGCATAATCGGTGTTTTTTTGAAATTTCGTTAAAATTGCACAAAATGTCAATTGCATTTTATGCAAAATCCATAATTGCAACTATCATCTTTTTTATCAGCATAAATTTCACTTTTTGCTCTGTTCATCTATATACAAATCTTCAAATCCATTGAAATAAGACGACATATCAGGAGAAAGTTTTCCTTTTATGCGATTGTTTACAAAGACATAATCTTTGGTGAAATACAGAGGTATCTGAAATATTTTGTCACTATAGTATCGTTCGAAGTTTTCCCATGCAACACTTTTATTTTCCTTTCCTGTCATTCTGTTAACATTGGAAACAAGAACAGCAAGTTCGGGGTCTGTGTAGCAGCATATATTCTGTCCGTTTCTTTGCTCGCCAAACATGAAACTTAAATTTGCACTGTTGTCTACAGACACCTCTCCGATATAAATGTCATAGTGACAGTTAAGAACTCTCTCAAGATATGTTGGGAAGGCTTGCCCATCCAAGGTTACGCTGTAACCTGCGGCACTAAGTTGAAGTTTCAGCGCCATGGCAAGTCTTTCTTTGGCTTTGCTGTCGCTGTTATAAAGAAGAAAGATTTCCGTTCTTCCGCCATTTTCATCCTCGGATGAAACTTTGAGGGTTTTTGCGTTTTTATCGTCAGTTGTTTTCTCTTCGTTCTTTTTGTTGAAATATACATTTTCCCTTACAGGACTTTGTGCCACTTCGGCACTTCCAAGCATAATATCCTGTGCAAGTTTAACCTTGTCTGTGTAACCTTCAAGGACTTCTCTTTCAGGCAAAGTATCAAATGCAGCAGAGGCAGTATTAATCCCGATAAACGTAAGTTTGTTCGTATCCACGGAAAAACTTTCATATAATGTTGATGAAAGATTCATATCTGTACGGTTTTCCCACGAAGTGGTCAATATGTCAACAGTACCTGCATCAAATGCTGATATTATGGTTTCTTCATCTGACAAAATTTCAACATCAATTTTATCAATGTTAGGTCTCTTGTCTTCCTGATGCCAGTTCTCATTGGCAACAAGATGGATATTTTTGTAGGCAGTTGTTCCCTCATACTTATACATTCCCGTTCCGCAGGGAACAAAACTCTGATTCACTCCTGCAAAAGCATCTCCGCTAAGTCCCGCAGGAAGAATCGGGAAATCAAGATTGTTTACAAAATCCGAGACTGATTCTTTTAAAGTAAAAGTAACTGTCCGGTTGTCTGTCGCCTGACAAAGAAGAATGCTTCCGGCAACGCCTGAATATCTGCCATTGTACATGGTGATATAATTCACGGTTGCAACAACATCCTGAGCATCCAGCATTTTTCCGTTATGAAAATGCACATCTTTTTTTAGTTTTACCGTGTAGACAGTGTTGTCATCCGATGCCACATATCCGCTTGCAAGTACCGGCCTTGCTGTCAAATCCTCGTTTGCACAAAAGAGTCCCTCATAGACAAGAGACAAAAAATCCATAACGGATGCGTGTGTGGTTATAAGGGGATTGAGTGTGTCAACAGGAACGCACCCCATCTTCAAAGTTCCGCCTTGCTTTGTTTCTTCGTTTCCTGTACTGTATCCGTTATCCGGGCTATTTTTCCCTGTACATCCCGAAAGAAAAAACATCATCATTATAAGAAACAACGAAATTATTCTTTTCAAATCTAAATCAACTCCTGAATCCATGCACTTTTTCACCTTATACAGATTCTTCGGACATCTGTACATTTTGATGTTTTATCATCAACTGTAAAAATTGCTCCTGAAAGAGATGCTCTGCCTGAAGCATAAACAAATTTTCTGCCAACACCGGTTATAAATCTTTCAAGTATTATTTCTTTTTCAACTCCGAGAACCGATTCTTCAGCACCTGTCATTCCAATGTCTGTTATATATCCCATCCCCCGCGGTGTAACCCTTTCGTCGGCAGTCTGCACATGGGTATGGGTGCCAAACAAAAGAGTGACTTTCGAGTCGAGATGATACATCATTGCTTTTTTCTCACTTGTGGCTTCTGCATGAAAATCTACTGCTATGATGTCACACTCGTCTTTGATTTTTTTAATCACACTGTCTGCGCCCTTAAAAGGACAATCAAGAGATATGGGAATATCAACTCTTCCCATAAGATTTATAACACCAATTTTTTTGTTTCCTCTTTTATATATTCCATATCCTCTGCCGGCAACGCCATCCGGATAGTTGGCGGGGCGAATAATATCATACGAGTTTTCCAAAAGAGAAAAAACATCTTTTTTCCCAAAGGTGTGATTCCCGAGAGTTATAACATCTACTCCGGCATCAACAAGTCGGTCATAATCATTTTTTGTGATTCCCGCCCCTGATGCGTTCTCGCCATTGGCAATGCAAAAATCTATATTTTCTTCTTTTATCAGCCCGGGCAAAACAAATGTTGTGTGTTCAACACCGCACTGACCGAAGATATCTCCTATAGTCAGTATTTTCAAAACAGTTCTTCCTTTCAATTAGTCGAAAGGGAGTGGACATTTGCCACTCCCTTATTTGTCATATATTGTTATATATGTTTCACCAAAATGTCGGTGTATTACTTAGCATAATCAACTGAACGGGTTTCCCTGATTACATTAACTTTAATCTGACCGGGATACTCAAGTTCGCTTTCAATTTTC
The DNA here is from genome assembly GCA_045541875.1 of Clostridia bacterium. Lineage (GTDB taxonomy): Bacteria > Bacillota > Clostridia > UMGS1810 > UMGS1810 > RGIG1828. The sequence continues at coordinate 58,559 of JAZQJX010000072.1, forward strand.
TTAACAATGTCGCGGGCAATGAGAATTGTGTCCTCATCTTTGACATCTTCTGGTTTTACCATAATTCTGACTTCACGTCCCGCCTGAATTGCGAATGACTTTTCAACTCCATTGAAGGAATTTGCAATTTCTTCAAGTTTTTCAAGTCTCTTTATGTATGTTTCCAGATTTTCTCTTCTTGCACCCGGTCTTGCTGCGCTTATGGCGTCACAAGCCTGCACAATGCATGCGATAACTGTTTGTGCCTCAACATCACCGTGATGTGCGGCAATTGCATGAATAACATCGTTTGATTCATGATATTTTTTTGCAAGATCCACACCTATATCAACGTGAGATCCTTCTATTTCGTGGTCAACAGATTTTCCAATATCGTGAAGGAGACCTGCTCTTTTCGCAGTTTTTACGTCAACCCCCAACTCTGCCGCCATAATTCCTGCAAGATGGGCAACTTCTGTAGAATGTTTGAGAACGTTCTGACCATAACTGGTTCTGTAACGCATCCTTCCCAAAAGTTTGACAAGTTCCGGATGAAGACCATGTACCCCCGTTTCAAAGGTTGCCTGTTCTCCCTCCTGTTTGATGATGGCGTCAATTTCTTTTCTTGATTTTTCTACAGTTTCTTCGATTCTTGCCGGATGAATACGTCCGTCAACAATGAGTTTTTCAAGAGACATTCTTGCAATTTCTCTCTTGATTGGATCAAATCCTGACAATACAACCGCTTCAGGTGTATCATCAATAATTAAATCTATACCGGTTAATGTTTCGAGGGTTCTGATGTTTCTTCCCTCTCTGCCGATAATTCGTCCCTTCATTTCATCACTTGGCAACGCCACAACTGAAACTGTTGTTTCTGCCACATGATCTGCAGCGCATTTTTGAATTGCTGCACTGATAATATTTCTTGCTTTTTTGTCAGCTTCTTCTTTGGCCTGATCTTCTATTTCCTTAATCAGCATTGCTGTTTCATGTCTGATTTCTGCTTCAACATTTTTGAGAAGATGAGATTTTGCTTCTTCAACTGAAAGTCCTGAAATTCTTTCAAGGATTTCAAGCTGGGCACTTTTAACCTTGGCGGTTTCTTCTTTGAGTGCTTCTGCTTCTTTGATTTTCTTGTTAAGAGTTTCGTCTTTTTTGTCAAGAGCATCTGTCTTTTTGTCAAGCGCTTCTTCTTTCTGCTGAATTCTTCTTTCCTGACGATTGATTTCGTTTCGTCTTTCTTTTAATTCTCTTTCAAATTCATTTCTTGTTTTATGAATTTCATCTTTTGCTTCAAGCAGTGCTTCTTTCTTTTTTGTTTCGGCGGTTTTCTTTGCCTCTTCAATGATTGATTCAGCCTTTTTTTCTGCTCCGCCTATCTGTGCTTCTGCAATCTTTTTTCTGTATATAGCACCGATTATGAATCCGAGTATAATACCTCCGACTGCACAAGCAATCGCAATGATAATGTTTGTGTCCATCTGTATCAACTCCTTTCTGTATTAATTTGTAAAAGTTCATTCACACCCGCCTATCGCATAGCGGATATGATTTGATATAAACAAAATTCCTCTTTATATCAAATTGGAATACATACACATATATATTGTATAACAAAATAACTCACATGTCAATATATATTATTTTTTTCTTCAACAGAACATTTTTTCAAAACAAAAAGAGAATGCAAAAAACTGTTTTTGACATTCTCTCTGAACTTTATATGTTACACAATTCACTTTTTGGAGCAACTTTTAAAATAACATCACTTCCAACTTTAAAGCCATTTGCTTCAAGAAGATTTTTTGAACATTCATACGCTTTTTCCGGCGTGTTGTTTTTTTCACTCAGATGCCCGAGAATTATTCTTTTTGTTCCCCAAAGGGCAAGTTGGGTTGAAAGCCATGCACATGACGAATTTGAAAGATGGCCTTTATCAGAAAGGATTCTTTTTTTCAACACATAAGGATACGGACCGTTTTCCAGCATTTTCTCATCGTGATTGGATTCAATAAGAACCGCCTCTGCACCTGCAAGGTTTGTAAGCATTGCCTGTGTTATTTTTCCTGTATCGGTTGCTACACAATACTTTTTATCTTCAGACCATATGCAATAGCCATAAGGCTCAGAAGAATCGTGAGGCGTCTGAAACGCTTTCACTGTCATCGACCTTATTTTGAAAACTTCTGACGGAGAAACTGTATGAAGATTTTCCTCAGGAATGTCAGGAAAAGTCCCCAAAATTTTTCCTGCAGTTTTTTTACTTGCATAAACGGACGTGTTATACTTTTTGCAAAATACTCTCAGTCCGCATATGTGGTCTGAATGTTCATGAGTGACAAGTATTGCATCTATCTCATCAGGACAAATGCCTGCCTCATTTAATGAATCACAAATCTTTGATGCACTGACTCCGGCATCAATCAAAATATTAGTATCTTTATCTGATATAAGTGTACAGTTTCCGGAACTGGAACTGTAGAGTGTACAAAACTTAGTCATTTATTCTTTCCACTTGTGCGCCAATGGCAATGAGTTTGTCAACAATGTGTTCATAACCTCTGTCTATGTGTCTGAGACAGTCAATCTCTGTTGTACCTTCTGCACATAGAGCGGCAATAACCATGCTGGCTCCGGCTCTGAGGTCTGTGGCGCTTACACTTGCGCCTTTAAGAGGTGTTCCACCCTTTATTGTGGCAACTGTGCCTTTAACATCAACATTTATATCCATCTTTTCAAGTTCTGATATGTACTGAAATCTTGAATCCCATACGCCCTCCGTCACAACGCTTGTGCCACTTACGGTTGCAAGAAGCACAACCATCGGCGGTTGAAGATCCGTGGGAAATCCCGGATAAGGAAGAGTTTTTACTCTGATGCTTTTTAAGGGTTTGTCGTCAGCCTTGACTCTTACTGCCTCATCATATTCTTCAATTGTAACGCCCATTTCTTCAAATTTCGCAGTTATGGATTCGAGATGTTTTGGAATTATGTTTTTGATTATGACATCGCCCCTTGTTGCGGCGGCGGCTGCCATATATGTTCCGGCTTCAATCTGATCGGGAATTATGGAATATGTTCCGCCTCTCAAAGAAGAAACACCCACTATTTTAATTATATCTGTTCCCGCACCTTTAATGTTTGCTCCCATAGAATTCAAAAAGTTTGCAAGGTCAACAACATGAGGTTCTTTGGCGCAGTTTTCAAGAACTGTCTTTCCCGGTGCTAAGGTTGCGGCAAGGATTGCATTTATTGTGGCACCAACGCTTACAACATCAAAATATACATTTCCGCCCGAAAGATCGTCTGCGTTTATGTTTACAAATGTGTCATCTGTATCTATCATGCAGCCAAGACACTCAAAACTTTTCAGGTGCTGATCTATGGGACGTGTTCCGAAGTTGCATCCGCCCGGAGGTGGTACATGAGCCTCACCCATACGACCGATAAGCGCCCCCATAAGATAGTATGATGCCCTCATTTTTGCCGCAAGTTCCGGCTGTGCAGTACACCCGGACACGTTTTCTGCATCTATCACAACGGTGTTTATATCAGGTTTTTCAACCCGGGCACCAAGACTTCTTATCATTGCCAAGATGCTGTCTACATCGCTTATGTCGGGAACATTTTCTATTATACATTTCCCCTCCACCAAAAGAGCAGCGGGAATAATTGCAACAGCGGCATTTTTGGCACCGCTGATATGAACTTCACCTTTAAGCGGTATTCCGCCTTTTATAAGGATTTTATCCACTTTAGGTCCTCCCCGGTATTTGATTATTCAGCCTCTTCCCAGTTGTGATAAATGTTCTGAACGTCATCATTGTCTTCAAGATGCTCAATGAGTTTCTCCATCATGAGAATGTCATGTTCGTCTGTGAGTTCAATGGTGTTTTGAGGAATCATTTCAAGTTCTGCTGAAGCAAATGAATATCCTTTTGCCTCAAGTGCATCTCTCACCTGACGAAATTCTTCGGGTGATGTTGAAATCTCATAGAATTCATCTTCAACACCAAAATCATCTGCTCCGGCATCGAGTGCGTCCATTGTGAGTTCATCTTCGTCAACGGAATCATCTTTATTTACAATGATTATACCCTTTTGTTCAAACATCCATGATACTGAACCGTTTGTTCCAAGGTTTCCGCCGAATTTATCAAAATAGTGGCGAAGGTCTCCCGCAGTTCTGTTTCGGTTATCAGTGAGGGTTTCAACAATAACTGCAACACCCTTGGGACCGTATCCTTCATAACTGATATCTTCATAGTTGTCCATATTCTGCTCACCGGCAGCCTTTTTGATTACTCTTGCAATATTATCGTTTGGCATATTGAAAGATCTTGCCTTTGCAATAGCATCTTTGAGTCTTCCGTTAACTTCAGGATCAGAACCGCCTGATTTTGCTGCAACTGCAATCTCTCTGCCCATTTTTGTAAATATCTTCGCTTTCTGGGCATCAGATTTTTCTTTTTTGTGCTTTATGTTATTCCACTTGGAATGACCTGACATATTTTCAACCTCCATATATATTAATTATTTTTCGACATAAAATCATACAGTATATTATATCTCATTCGTTATATGTTTGTCAATGTGTTTTTTATCAATAGCAGAAAAGAATCAAAAAAGCAGGCTGAGCCTGCACCCAAGTCGCGAGCGTAATTTGATATACATCTTATCTCGCGAACTAAATTCTGCGTAATTTCCTATACAGTAAAAAAAGAGGGCGGCATAGCCTGATGCGGATTTTACATGCATCTTTTTGCAACCCTCTTAAAATCAGATTCTTTATATTCAAATCAATGATGGTGGTGATGGTGGTGATGGTGGTGTTCACTGCTCTGTTCTACATGGCAGTGTTGGTCGTGACATTCTTCTCCCACACCTTCAAGTTCCAATGTAACATGACCTATATTATGTTCTTTCAGTTCATTACGTATCTGATTTTTGATTTTGGCCCCTGCACTGTCTGTGACAACGTGCATAGTGGCATAGTTATTTATCCCATCCATACTCCATATATGAATGTGATGAACATCCACCACGCCATCTATGTGGCAGATGTGTTTTTTCAGTTCATTCACATTTGTTCCTGCAGGTGTTTTTTCCAAAAACAGACTAAGTGCTTCTTTGAGATTTCTTATAGCATTTATGAAAATGAAAACAGCAACTCCCAGGGACATCAAAGGATCTATGATTGCAAAATCCGTAAAATGCATAACCAATGCACCGATAAGAACAACAACCCATCCGAGAACATCTTCAAGCATATGAAGATTAACCGCTTTTTGATTGAGAGAATCACCCTCTCTTGTAACATATGCGGCAACAAAGTTCACTATTGCTCCCACAAAAGCAAAAATTATCATTCCACCGTAGTTTATTTCCACAGGACTGAATATACGTTTTATTGCACCGGCAATTACTAAAAATGAACCCACAAGAAGAACAAGTGTTGTGATAACACTTCCGATAACGCTGTATCTCAAATAACCATAGGTAAATTCCTCATCGGGTTCTTTTTTGCTCCTTCTTTCCAAAAACCATGAAACCCCGATACTCATGGCATCACCCAGATCATGAACCGCATCAGAAACAATTGCAACGCTTCCCGTAAATGTTCCTCCGACAAATTCAAATATGGAGAAAAAAAGATTAAGTATAAATGCAATTAATATGTTTTTTTCTGTTTTATTTTTCATAAGTCCTCCTTAAAGCATTTCAGTCAAGAAGCCACATTTTAAGTATTGCAAGGCTTTCTCTTAAATAGCATGGAATGAGATTATACCATTGGATTGAAGAACCCATATGAGTGACATTTTCAAATCCTTCTTTTTTTGCCAGAGATACTCCCCTGTATGTGTGAAATCTGTTTGTTATCACCAATGTTTCATGTTCGTCATCAAACATTTCATCAAGAATTTTTTTTGAAAATCTCATGTTCTCTGCCGTCGATTCCGCTCTTTCTTCTTTTATTATTACATTCGGATTCACACCATTTTCAATAAGATACTTCTCCATAGCAAAAGCCTCAGTTACCGTTTCCTGATAGCCCTTGCCTCCACTTACAACTATCAATGCCTCAGGGTTTACTTTGTGATATTCTATTGCCTTATCAAGACGGGTTTTCAAAGGAATGGTTACTTTGTCGCCTCTCACTCCTGCACCAAGAACTATCACCGCATCTTCCCTATAGGTCACGCTATCATTCATCCCATATGATGAAATAAAGCCTATAAGCAAAACTTCCCCTGCCAGAAGTATGAGAATAATATTCTTTATTCCCTTCATAACACCTTTTGATGTTATTTCTTTTATTTTATTATAATATATTCCCCAAATCAAAATTCCAAGTCCCAGCATAAATGTCAGCATAACACCAAGGTTAAGATTAGACATGATGCAAAGAATGAATCCATATGCAGAAAATATAATTCCTGATACAATTAATAACGTTGACATATTTATTTCCTTCTCATTCTTTTTAAGAATTCTTTTTTATCTTCTGAAATTCTGTGACTTTCCACCGACTTTTGAATAGTTTTGTTATGAGTCCAAACATCCAGAATATTATTCTCAATGTATGGCAAAGTTTCATCATATTGCTTGGCAAGGGCTGTGGCAAAGTACCATGCACGCATCATATTTATGTAGTATTCTTCTGATTTGACAGAAGCAACCGCCAAAAGAAACTTTTTGTCAAAATTTTCATCAAGATAGAAACTCATCAGAAGATTTATGGCATATCTTGTGGCATACATATCTTTTGAATTTATCCATCTTTTTACGTGAATCAATAGTTTTTCAGGATGTTTTTTTAAAACTTTCGGCTTCATACTGTCACAAGTTGCCCAGTTATTTACATATGGCAAAAACTCATCAAGAAGTTTTATGCATTTTTCAAAGTCTTTTTCTCTTTCTATCAAAAACGCGTGGAGGTTGTCTTCTTCAAAATATTTGTGAGGCAGATCTTTAAGAAATTCGCCGTAGTTTTCAAGTTCTTTCGAAAACTTGCGAAGATGCGGAATTCTTATACCGATAACCCTCTCTTTTTTCACATTTGGCATAAGTTTCGAACTGAAATCTCTGTACTTTTCATCCGCCATGGAAAGAAGAGTTTTGCGGATAGATTCTGTCACAATATCCGTTTTGTTTTCCAATCTCACATTTATCACCGCCTGCATCTTAATTATACAATTTCAGGCAGAGAAAATCAAGTGGATATAAATTTATTGATAATAATGTTATATCACTATTGTAAATTCCGTTCCAACACCAATTTTGCTTTTCACGGTGATGTCCCCGCCGTGGAGTTCTATTATACTCTTCACCATTGAAAGTCCAAGTCCGCTGCTTGTATATTCATCATTTCGGACATCATCAACACGATAGAAGCGAGTCCATATTTTATCAATGTGTTCTGCGGATATTCCTACGCCGTTATCTGCAACAACGATTTCTGTTCTGTCACCAAGTTTTGAAGCAGAGACAGAAACATGACCTGATTCCTTACCATACTTAATT
>JAZQJX010000073.1:0-21289 GCA_045541875.1 Clostridia bacterium
TAGTGTTTTACTCGGCACTTGCTTTTGGAATTGGCACATTTGTAGATTTCAAAAGCCTTACTAAGCTTCGGGCCTGGGCTAAATGTCTGGTTGTGATACTGCATATAGTAACAGGTATCTTTTTTATTTTACTAAACAAAATTGAAGCTCCATTCATAAAGGAAATAATGATACTGTTTGGAATATATTCAAGTATTATGTTTATTTCTCTGCTCCAATGCTGTAAAACTGTTACTCGTTTTCTCGATTTTGTAAATAAGTATTCTTTTCAAATTTACTTATTACACACCATATTTACTGCCGGAATAAGAATAATCTTGCTTCGTATGAATATAGGCCAGTGGTGGATTCACGTTCTTTTAGGAACTGCTTGCGGATTGGTGTTTTCGGTGTTAGCGGCAGTAATTTCAAAGAAAGTAAAATTTTTGAATTTCCTCTTTTTTCCTGCTAAAGCATATGCATTGAAGAAAGAATTGCATAGAAATAGCAAATCGCAATAAAAGATTATTACTAAAATACAAGAACTTTTTCTTTCATGTTAACAGAAGGCATTTAGAAGAACAGATTATTAAAAAAACAATTAACACAGAAGGGAACGATGAGTTGTATCTAAACTTTATATTCTTTGTTGAAAAGGTACTGAATAATGTAGAAGATAAAGGAGACAAACATAATCATGAAGAGATTAATATTATTAACAGTAGTAGTATTTACAGTATTATGTAGTATGAATTTTAGTGTTAGCGCAGATAGCAGTACGGTTTTAGCAACAATTCCTGACTACCAGATTGTTATAGATGATTCGTCTGTATACTATTCAGACTCTATGTATCCCTTTTTGAATTATAAAGGAATAACATATCTCCCTATGACATATGAATATGCACGGGCAATGAATCTTACCACCGGGTGGCTTGAAGGTACAGCATTTATGGTGGCTTATAACCCGTGTGATGATGAGTTGCCTGTATATGAAACAACCACTAATCAGAAGTATAATTATGCACTTGTTCCGACAGACTATGATGTTTACGTAAATGGGAAAAAGAGTAATAACGCTTCGCAAGAGTATCCGCTAATTAATTTTCGTGGTGTAACCTATTTTCCTCTCACATGGGAGTATGCAGTCGAGAATTTCGGTTGGCATATAAGTTTTGAAAATAACACTTTCAAGATTTACACAGAAAATAATACTGCCGACAGGTGGTCAGTTGAAGAAAAAAGGAAAAACGATGCTGTATTGAGTTTTTATTATGGAAAAGAAATACCTTTGGATGATGGAAATATTAACCATGACTGGATAACCGAGTATTATAGTTTAGACTATAATACGGGTAATCTCATACAACTTTATGATTACACTCAAAAAGAGTCACATAATCAAAACAATACACAATTTGATGTTACGGTAGATGACGGATATGTGTATTATAACGGTCAAAAACTTGATGACATTTATGTTACAGAAGCATCAAAAGATTATGTAAAACCGGATGATGTTATTGAATCAGAATATGACGTATCTGCGTTTACATCTGACCTATATACTCCTCTTGAAGTTGTAGATGTCAGGGTATATACATATAATTACGGCGAAAATTCCAATTGGGGCAGGAAAGAAAATTACACGTATATTAAAACAAATAATGGTCTGATATCTCTTGGACTTTACAAAACTGTGGAGAACGTCTATGAATTAGATGGTAACATATATTTTAATACTGTTGATTATGGTCAGACTATATTCAGACACTATCTGCAAAACAAAAAAATGTGGAAACTGTCAAAAGACGGTCAACTTACAGAGATTAGTTATGTTGATTACAATTCAATAAAAATAATCGGCAAAGCAAATGAAAAACTCTATCTGAAATGTATGTGGTCGCCTGAGAATCATATGGAAGACGCACCATTTTCCGTAAGCCTTGTAAATGATGGATATTATACCTTTGATGGTGAGGGGATAAGATTTATTTCACCATACATTTATTCTGATTTTGATATAGTGACAAATGACGGAAATATATTTGCGGTTAATAATGTACTTGATAAAATAATTAAATGTGAAATTAATCCTGAGTATTATTAATGTGGCAAATTTCAATCTTAGCATGAGGTGAAAAAATGGAAAAACTAATAAAAAGAATCAATGAGCTTGCAAAAAAGTCCAGAGAAGAAGGATTAAGCGATAAGGAAAAAGAAGAGCAGGCAACGCTTCGTCGTGAATATATAAACAAATTCAGACAAGGTATGGAAAACACTTTGAGTAATGTTTACATCATGGACGAAAACGGTAACAAAAGAAAAGTTGAAAAGAAAAACTGAAAAACAATTGTATTTAAACCTCAAAGCAAATTAATTTTTCGGTGTATTCTCAATGATTATTCTGTCTCGTTTGGCAGCATTTAGAACATATTGCATTGAAACAGCAACAAAAACAAGCACAACACCGAAAATTAAAAATGCAAGATTGTAATTTCCGAATATGTCAAAACAAATGTTTCCAAATGGTGAGCCTATTGCAAATCCGGCAGAGCTTGCCGATGAAAAAACACCAACAAATTTTTCATATTCTTTGTTGCCGAAAAGTTCAAGAGCGAAAAGCGGCAGCATAACTGTTTCAAGCGGAAGAGCCACAGAAGAAAATATGGTTCTTACAAGTGCAATGAAATGACCAATAGGTGTGTTGGTGATAAAAATAAGCCCTATAGTGGATATAAATGCAGAAAACAAACATATATTCACGGAAAGTCGAAGACCGAGTCTGTCATACATGAAACCTGTAGAAAATTTTGATATAGTCAGTAATATACTGCTAATACTTGATATGGTTGCGACAAATCCCACATCAAGCCCCATATCATACATATGCGGAAAACTGATTCCACTAAGTCCCTGCAGTGCAACACCAATAAAAAACATGTTAATAAGAACAAGGTAAAAGTATGGTTTTTTAGTGGCTGATGAAAATTTCATTCCAACCCAACCTGCACCTTTTGCCTTTCGTTTTTTTGCAGTTATAACAGTTCTTTCATCTGTTCCTTTTGGATTTTCACGGTATAATAAAATTATCAGAAGCAAAACAACTGCAAGGACTATTGCAACCATTTGGTATGATGATCGATATCCAAAGGGATTGTTTTCCTGAAAAATAATCGGAGTTATAATTTGAACTGCAATTGCTCCGCCAATTCCGTTTGCTGCAAGAATGGCCCCGGTTATCGTTCCTTTGTTGGATTTACACCATTTGTTGACTATTGTACTTGCCATAGGTGTTCCTGTCCAGGAGATTCCTGTTCCGAGAAAGAGACTGCCAAGGTAGAATGTATATAGGTTTGTTGCAAATGAATTAATAATGGCGAAAAAGATTAAGCATGTAAATCCGGCACAAATAAGCTTTTTTGTGCCAAATCTGTACACAAGCTTTCCGAAAAACAGATTTACAATTGTAGTTGTGAAAAAACGTATTGTATTGGTAAGTGAAAATGCCCCTCGCGGAATCTTCAAAGCATCGGTAATTGCTGTCAGATAAAGATTTCTTCCGCTGCTGCAAAGTCCGAGGCTTGTTGCAACCATTAAAAAACTTATTCCGACAATCACCCATGTATAATTTATGTTGAATTTTTTAACGCAGGTTTTTTCCATTTGTTTCACATTCCTTTCATAAATCATAATTATGATATAAATGATATAACAAATCAGAAGTTGTTGTAAATAGAAATAATGATATAATATGGAATTTTTGAAACAAAATTTCAATATTAAATCTTGCCCTTGAATTTGTAATGTGGTAGAATAATTGTAAGTTCACTATAAAGATGGGTGTTATAATGCTTGATGATATGGAAAATTTGAAAATTTTATCCGTTTTTCATAAAAAAAGTAAACCTTTCGGCGATGTTAAGTCAAAAAGTGTTAGTTGCTTTGCTGTAAGGGTAAGCGGAACAATGAGATATATTTTTGGCGACAAAGAATTTGTTGTGAATCCGGGTGAGATGATTTTTCTGAAAAAAGGAAGTTGCTACAAATATAAGGCAGAGACAGAAGAGGACTCATTGGTTACAATAATAAATCTTGAAGGGGTTTATGACGACATAGAGCCAAATGTATATTCTGTTAAAGATTTTTATGATATTGATTATATCATGTATCATATGGCGGATATGTGGGTATTTGGAAATCATAGCCAAAGATATCAATGTTTGTCTGCATTGTATGGGTTGCTTTCGTTTGTGTCAGCAAAGTATTTGCAGGAATATCATATAAAAACGAAAGTCGGTATTATTGCCCCTGCTGTGTCATATCTTAAGAAAAATATTTATAATTGTGATCTTCAAATTGATAATCTGCACCTTCTATGCGGAATTTCACATACATATTTTAGACGGTTATTTATTTCGAAATATGGTACAACCCCTAAAAAATATGTTCTCAACAAAAGACTCAAATACGCCAGAACCATAATTGAAAGCGAAGAATCCATTTCTGTTAGGGAACTTGCTCAAATGGCAGGTTATAGGGATGCTCTGTATTTTGGAAAAGTTTTTAAAAAACATTACGGAGTGTCGCCCTCAAATATGAACAAATAATATGTAAAATGAAAAAATATAATCAAAATATGTGGAGGAAAAAGCCATGAGATTTTTTATGAATTACCCCGGAAATAAAACAAAAGCCCTGACACTTAGTTATGATGACGGAGTGATTCAGGACAAAAGGTTTATTGAAATCATAGATAAATATGGTCTTAAAGCAACATTTAACATTAGTTCCGGACTTTTCAGCGAAAATGACGTTAGTGAAAAGGGCAGAATGAGCCTTAATCAGTGCATTGAATTATATGCTGATTCAAATCATGAAGTTGCAACCCACGGTCACACTCACATGGCATATGATATGGCACCCATTTCTGTTACAGCGTATGAGATAATGAAAGACAGGGAAGAACTTGAAAGAATTTTCAAAAAAATGGTGAGAGGCGGAGCATATCCTTACGGCACATATAACGACGAATCAATTGATGCTCTGAAATCTGCAGGTGTTGTATATTGCCGTACAACGAAAGCAACACATTCCTGTTCCATTCCAAAAAACTGGCTCAAACTTCATCCAACTTGCCATCATAATGACGAAAAACTTTTTGAACTCACAGAGAATTTTGTTAAATCAAATCCATATTACCCTCAACTCCTCTATGTATGGGGACACACCTATGAATTTGACAATGATAATAATTGGGACAGAATTGAAAAATTCTGTGAAATAGCAGGTAGAAAAGATGATATATGGTATTGCACCAATATGGAAGTTTACGAATATGTAGAAGCCTATAAATCTCTCATATTTTCAGCCAACAGTAAAACCATATATAACCCCACACTTAAAAAACTGTGGTTTAAGTGTAATGATGAATCTTATTCTATAGAAAGCGGAGAAACGATTGTATTGAAATGATGAAAATACCCGATCATATTCTTAAAGTTTTAAATGTACTTGAAAATAACGGCTTTGAAGGCTACCTTGTGGGTGGCTGTGTTCGTGATGCAAAAATGGGCATTGAACCTCATGATTTTGACCTTACAACCAATGCAACACCCTATGAAATGCTTGATATCTTTAAAGATTACAGAATAATAGAAACAGGATTGAAACACGGAACAGTAACAGTTGTATCTGATGGTGAAAATGTTGAAATAACAACCTACAGAATAGATGGTGAATATCTTGACAACAGACGACCGGAAGAGGTATATTTTACCCGTAATTTAAAAGAAGATCTTTCGAGACGCGACTTTACTGTAAATGCCTTTGCCTATAGTCCGTCAAAAGGCTTTGTGGATATGTTTGGTGGGGAAGATGACCTTAAAAACAAAATAATACGCTGCGTGGGAGAGGCAGACAAAAGGTTTAATGAAGACGGTCTCAGAATTATGAGAGCATTGCGTTTTGCATCATGCCTTGGTTTTCGTATCGAAAACGATACTTCGGAAAGCATTTTTAAAAGTAAGTATCTTCTGAAAAACATATCTGTAGAAAGGATATATTCAGAATTCAAAAGACTTGTTTGCGGTGTTGATGCAGGAAAGATTATAAAGAATTATGTTGAAGTATTCGCAGCAGCAAATGAGAGAATAAATGATTGCGCAGATTTGTTTGCCGAAAATGCCAAAAAGATTCATAAAATTAAAACAGGCTACCTCACGAGAATCGCTGCACTTTTTTACAGATCGGAAAAAGACCTTGCCAAAAAGTTCATGAGGGATATGAAAGCAGACAATTATGCTATAGATTTTGTTTCAGATCTTCATCGGCTCTCTTTTTGTAAAATAGATGCAGATAAAATTTCAATAAGAAGACTCATGGGTGATTTTGAAGATGAATTCATTCTTTCACTTGCTGATCTTAAAGGAATTTTTGATTCTGATTTTAACCGCGACAGTTTTGTGAAAGAGTATAAAACCCAGAAAGGTCTTAACCCTTGTGTAAAACTCAGTCAGTTAAAAGTTACAGGACAGGATATAATTTCTTTCGGAATAGAAAAAGGCCCCATGGTAGGGAAGGTTATGAATGATGTTTTGAATGTCGTAATTGAAGAGCGCTGTGCCAATGACTATGAGTCAATAAAGAGTTTTATATTTGATAAGTATATGTAAAAAAGATTTTCAATTATCACCCCTCTGCCCCCAATCCTTTAGGGCAAGAAGGAAATCTTTTTTGAGACAAGCAAAATTACGCACTCAATGCGCGTAATTTCCTATACAGTAAAAACCGGTATATTAACTGCACTCACAGTTAATATACCGGTTCCTTTATTAATGTTTATTCTTTGATATCTTCTGTTTCAGAATCTGCAGCGCTATTTTTCATAATGTCCCGCTGTTCCTGCTCGTGATATATTTTATCTGCCATTTCACGGTCTGCACCAATTCCGACTTCGTCTTCTATGCTTGATGTTCCTGCTGATGAATCAACCTCTGATTCAATGAGGAACTGTCTGTAAAAATCTGATTTTGAAGCAAGATGATATATAAATCCGTCAATGCCGAGTTCCTCACAAAGTGTTGGCTCGCCCGAAAAAAGATTCACGCCAAGACCGAGAGATTCTTTTCCCCATTCAACACCTAATGCGGCAAGGGTTGTGGGGTATATATCCATTGTTGTAAATGTCCTGTTTTTGGAATATTTATCTGAAAGACCTGTGTTTATAAAACAATTGTAGATTCTTCTGCCTCTTTTCATCACATCTTCAGGCACGGTATCAAAGTATCCGTGCTGCATTGTCAGATGATCTCCGCAGATTACAACAACAGTATCTTTGAAATATGGTTCCTGCTTAAGCCATTCGATGAAATTGTGAACCTGAGTATCTGAACAATTTATTACATTTGCATATTTTGTGTTATAATTTCTTTCGCAATATTCACATCTGTATCCGTTTGTAAAATGTGTATCAACGGTGAGCATCGTAAAGTTAAAGGGTTCTTCTTTTTCTGCAAGATTTCTGATTTTTTCTTTTGCATACTCAAAAAGTCTGAAATCTTCATATCCCCACCACACATAATAATCTTCGGGAATTTTCCCTTCTTCGATAGCCGTGTAATAATCAAATATTTCATAATTACCGTGTTGTTCAAAATAGTCTTTACGTTTTGCAAAACTTGCTTTTGAACCAACCATCAGCATCTGATTGTACCCTTCTTTTTCAAGAACCTGACCAATGGAGTATGCTCCGGGGAGAAATTGTCCCTGGGGACCGAATCCTGATGAGGTTACAGGCATTGTAAGAGGAATACCGCTCGTCTGAGCAATCATTGCTGCAGCTGTCCACGTTGTACCTGTTATAGGATAAGCACCGCCAAGAACCTCTGTGTCTGAAAAACTAACACTGTTTGCATCTTTGGTAAGTTCCGTGAGATAGGGAATATAGTTATCAGGCATCATACCGCCTTCGGCAATTGATGAATATGATGTTTCCATGGATTCAAGGAAAATGTACACAAGATTCTTTTTCTTTTCGGGGAATTTGTACTCTTGTTTTCCCGGTGATGTATAGCGTTCTTCATAAACGGTAGTTTTTCTTGCCTTGCCTTTAAAATATGAAAAAGCATCTATCTGACTTGCAAAAACAATAATGGAACAAGCAAGCATAATTCCTGAAATCATAAATGCTTTATCATATATAAATTTCAAAGGTCTTGCAGGACATCCTGATTTAGACTTTACCGAAATCTTCTTAATCTGATTTTTCATAAGTATAATAACAAAAGACAAAGCATTTGTTATTATAAAAACGCTGATTGCAGTAGGCAAACAAAACTTTACACAATTTGTGATTGCCTGACTGCTTCCGTCGCTTATGGGAACTCTTGCATAAAACAGAAGATTATCGAGAGTGTTTCCTTCAAGAAATATGCCTGCAAGAGTAATTGTTGCGGCTAAAGTAAATAATATTGACACTAAAAACATTTTAAAAAACATCTTGGCATTTGTCATGTACTGCCCAGGTTGTTTCTTATCTCTGTTCATTTAATCACTCATTTCGTCAATTGTTATCGCTCATAAAAGCCTTTGAAATAGTTTTTTAAACCATTAGAGAGAATTATATCACATAAGATGATATTTTTCAATATTTATTTTTCATAAAATAATAAGATTGTATTAACATTATTGCACTCATATGATAACTTTTGTCAGGCTATTCACATAAAGCCATAAAAAATTCATATGTAAATTGACTGTTTACTTGCTTTGTGGTACAATTAATACAATAGTCTATATTGACGCATATTTTCAATAAATACCCCGGAGGCAGTTTATAATGTACATAATAAAACCTGTATTATCAAAAATAAATGAAAAGGATAATAACACTCTCATTTTTGCATCTTATGAACTTCAGAAATATCTTGGTTATGTCATAGATGATGATATTTCAATAATTCCCGCAAACGCAGAATTTAAAACTAAACCAAACACTGTTTTTCTTATGATAAACCAAAATTTAAACATTTCCGGAATTTCAGATCCTGAACTTGACGATGCCATACATATTGATATAAAGGACTGTTCAGGCATAATTTCAGGAACAAATGCCCGAAGTGTTCTGATTGGCGTGTACAGATATTTAAAAGAACTTGGATTTGCATTTTTGAGACCGGGGAAGGATGGAGAGTATTATCCTGATAAATTCAGATTTAAAGATGTGAATCTTACAGAAAAATCCTCATATCGTCATAGAAGCGTATGCATTGAAGGTTCTGTATCTCAGGAAAATCTTATGGATATGATTGACTGGATACCGAAGGCATCGATGAACGGGTATTTTATGCAGTTTCAGATACCGAGGGTGTTTTTTGACAGATGGTATCTTGAAGAAACTCCATTCAGGGAAAAACTTGAACTGACAAATGAAGAAATTCTTTTAATAGTGTCTCTTGCAGAAGAGGAAATCAAAAAAAGATCTCTGATGTATCACTCAGCAGGTCACGGATGGACTTGTCAGGTGGTGGGAATCGATGGAACATCCTGGGAAAAACACGAAGAACCGGAAGAAAAATATCGCTACAGACTTGCCCTTGTAAACGGAGAGAGAAAACTTTGGGAAGGGATTCCTCTCAACACAAATCTTTGCTATTCAAACTTTGAAGTGAGAAATATTCTGACTGATAATATAATTTCATACTGTAAATCTCACCCGGGACTGTCATATCTTCATTTCTGGCTTGCAGATGCCTTCAACAATAACTGCGAATGTGAAAATTGCAAAGGTACAAACATATCAGACTACTATGTGATGATGCTCAATGAACTCGACGAAAAACTGAAAAAAGAAAATCTTGACACAAGAATAGTTTTTCTTTTATACTTTGACCTTTTGTGGAAACCTGAGGTTGAAAAAATAAAGAATAAAGACAGGTTTGTTCTTATGTTTGCACCAATCACAAGGTCATACTCTTCCTCATATTGCACCGAGGCAAAAGGTGAGACAAAGCCCTATGAATACAATAAAATAGAACTTCCGAAAGATGTGGGTGAGAACTTGGCATATCTTAAAGAGTGGCAAAAGGAATTTGACGGAGACAGTTTCGATTTTGACTATCACTTCATGTGGGATCACTACTACGATTTTCCTCAGTATAATCACGCAAAGATTTTAAGCGGTGACATAAAGAATTTAGAAAAAATAGGTCTTGACGGCCTTGTCAGTTGTCAGATACAAAGAGCATTTCTTCCAACTTCTCTCAATATGAATATAATGGCTGAAACCCTGTGGAATAAAGATGCTGATTTTGATTTTGTAGCATTAAAAACCTTGGAGAAAGAATTTGGCTCTGAATATAAATTCGTGATTGACTATCTTTCATTTCTTTCAGATAACGGATGTGCAAAAGCAATCAGAGAGGAAGAAAGAATCAGCACATCTGAAAACATTGCATCTCTTGATAAATCCATAGAAAAAATAGATTGTTCTGCTTCTTTTATAGAAAATCAAATATCAAATTCAGATGATAATCAGAAAACGAATGCGTGGGAAAAACTCAAGTTTTTCTCGCAGTTATATAAAGAGATGCTTTTAACCTACAAACAAATTGCACAAGGAAACACAGATGTTGACATAAGCCATATTAAAAAACTTGCTTTAGAAAACGAAATGAGATTCAGGGACGAATTTGATGCCATGTACTTTTTGCATACGTTTTATATGAATACTGTACCAAGATTACAAAAACAATAATATTGT
The DNA here is from genome assembly GCA_045541875.1 of Clostridia bacterium. Lineage (GTDB taxonomy): Bacteria > Bacillota > Clostridia > UMGS1810 > UMGS1810 > RGIG1828. Next base: position 10,742 of record JAZQJX010000073.1, read on the forward strand.
CCGAGGTGGATTATGATGAAAATCAGATGGGGAATTGTAGGTCCCGGGTTTATTGCCAATAAATTTGCGGATGCACTTTCAAACGTAGATGATGCAGTTCTTTTTGCAGTCTCATCAACAAATGTTTCAAAGGCGGAAGATTTTGCAAGGATTCATAACATTCCTAAAGTGTTTGAAACCTATGAACAAATGGCAATTTCAGATGAAATAGACGCAGTATATATTTCCACAATACATCCGTTTCATAAACCAAGTGCAGAAATTTTTATTAAAAACAAAAAACACGTTCTTTGCGAAAAACCCCTTTGTGTAAACGCAAATGAGGCAAGAAAACTTCAATCTCTTGCAAAAGAGAATAATGTTTTTCTTATGGAAGCGATGTGGACGGCCTTTTTACCCGCAATAGAATGTGCAAAGAAACTTGTGTCGGACGGCGTAATCGGTGAAGTCAAAAGTACAAGAGCAAGTTTTTGTTACCGCATAACACCATCGGAAGATCCAAAACTTTTTGATAACTCTCTTGCGGGCGGTTCGCTTCTCGATGTGGGTGTTTACGGATTGTATTTTTCATCTCTCTTTTCAAAAGGTAAACCTGAATGCATAAGTTCAGTTTCAAGAGTGGAAAACGGTGTTGATCTTCAAATGGAAGTATTGCTTAAGTATCCGTCAAATGTTTTGTCTTTGGTATCCTCTGCAATTGACCTTGAAAAAGAGGAAGATGCGGTTATATATGGAACGGAAGGTATGATTACGATACCCCATTTTTACCGTGCTGATACACTTTATGTGAAAAAAGGCGACATTCAAAAGTGCATTGAAAAACCCTTTTTGGGAAACGGATTTGAAGAAGAAATCATCCACTTTACAAAGTGTGTAAATAATAACCTTTCCCAAAGTCCCATACATCCTTTGGAAAAATCAATAGAGATTCTTGAAATTATGGATGAAATAAGGAAAAACGATGGCATTATATATGCAGATTCGGACAATTAAAAAAGCCTTAAATGACATTGATGTATTACTGTTTTTTTGATATTATAACTACAGGAGTTAAGTTATGAAAGAGATAAAATTTCCATATGGAAAAACACATATGAGTTACAATTTTGACGAAAGCGAACTTCTTGGAATTCTGACTTCATCAATCGAAGAGTATACACCTGAAAAGGGACAGGATGAACTTGTTATTGAGTCTATGGAAAATCCTGTCGGAACAGAAAAACTGTCTGTTCTTTCAAAAGATAAGAATAAAGTTGTCATAATTGCAAGTGACCATACAAGACCTGTTCCAAGTAAAGTTATAATACCTCATATGCTGAAAGAAATCCGAAAAGGAAATCCTTGTGCAGACATAACCATACTTATTGCAACAGGATGTCACAGGGGTACAACAAAAGAAGAACTCATCAGTAAGTTTGGCGAAGAAATTGTAAAAAATGAGAAAATATATGTTCATGACTGCGATGAAACACATATGATGGAATCCATAGGAACACTTCCTTCAGGAGGAAAATGTGTGATAAACAAACTATGTCTTGAAGCAGATCTTCTTGTGTCTGAAGGGTTTATTGAACCTCACTTTTTTGCAGGATTCTCAGGCGGAAGAAAAAGTGTTCTCCCCGGAGTATCAGCAAGAGAAACAGTTCTTGCCAATCATTGCTCCGAGTTCATAGCAAATCCATATTCGAGAACCGGTATTCTTGAAAATAATCCTATACATAAAGATATGCTCTGGGCTGCAAAAAAAGCAAACCTTGCATTCATTGTAAATGTTGTTCTCAACGAAAAGAAAGAAGTTATATATGCCGTTTCAGGAGATGTTGAAAAAGCCCATAAAAAAGGCACAGATTTTATTTCATCTCTTTGCTGTGTAAAATCAAAACCTGCCGATGTTGTAATTTCGACAAACGGTGGATATCCTCTTGATCAGAATATCTATCAGGCAGTAAAAGGAATGACTGCAGCCGAAGCAACTGTAAAAGATGGCGGAGTTATAATTATGCTTGCATCGTCAACAGACGGATGCGGAGGAGAACATTTCTTCAATCAACTTTCCTTGGAAAGTGACATAGAAAAAACAATGAAAACATTTTTGGAAAGAGGCAGAAATCAGACACAGCCCGATCAGTGGCAGTCACAGATTTTAATAAGAATTCTTTTGAAGTCAACAGTTATCTATGTTTCAGAAATGGATGATGAAACAATCGAAAAACTTCATATGATTCCTGCTCATTCTCTCAAAGAAGCAATGGAAAAAGCAAGAAAAATTATAAATAAAGAAAAAATAACCATAACTGCAATTCCTGATGGTGTAGCAGTTATGGTGTTGTAATTAAAAACTCTTACTTGTCATTTCTCTTTTTAGTGTGTGACCTTTTTCCTGTTTATATATTTTGCAAAGATGTGCGCCGTCAAAAAATCCAAGATTTTCAGCAATTTCGTTTAGCGTAAGATCAGAGTTTGCCATTTCTTCTGCATGAGTCAGACGGATTTTGTTTCTGTATTTTATCGGTGGGATACCGCCTGAATAATCTTTGAATTTCCGAAGAAACGTCGATTCACTCATGTGACACATATCTGAAAGTTCTTTTGTTGAGAAATTGATGTTTGTTTTATTCTCTATTGCGATAATTGCCTGCATAATATCACTGTAAATATTGTCAAAATCGGATCTGATTTCTTTGGGCGTAAAAAGTTCATCAATAATGGAAAACATTTCCCCTTTGAGTCGCAAAATGTTTCTTGCGGGATTCATTGTAGAGTAAAGCACCATTTTGAATTTTTTAAAAAGCAATCCAAAATCATCATGGGCAACGAGCCTGACTTTGTCATTTAAATATATTTCTTCATCATCTGAATTTTTAATGCTGAAGGAAATGCCTATTCCGTCTATGGGCATGTCTGTGTTACAGCAAAATGAACGGTATTTTGTCCCGTGGGGAATAAAAATAATATCCCCCGGATCAATGGAACACACAAGTTCATTCTCAACCGTATAACTTCGAGTATTTTCTATCTGATAGTAAATCAGATGATTGTTTCTTCCGCAAGTTTCATAGTTGTAGGTTGTGTAATCTCTTTTGCCCATTCTGTATGCCACAACGTCGGTAAATTGACAGTCAATGCCGCACAGTTCTTTTGAATTTATAATCATATAAACTCCCATCCGGCTATAAGCCTTTGTATTTTACAATGATAATTATAAAATATATCAAAAAATTATGCAATACTAACTGTTCTTATATTTGAATACTTGACGTTTTTATACAATAAATGTACTGCTTTGTCTAATGAAATACACTTTGAAAGCGGTTATAATGGCGTTGTGACAATGATGAAGGCAATAAACTTCACAAATTTTGAAAGGATGAAAGAAATGAGTAAAAAAACAAGAGTGGGAATAATCGGTACGGGTAATATTTCAATATACTGGGCACATTACCCTGAATACAAGCAGGTAGATGAATGTGAGATTTCTGCTATCTGTGATATTGACACAGAGAAACTCAAAAAAGTCGGTGATGAACTTGGCATCCCCGAAAACAGACGTTTCACAGACTACAATGACCTTATTGCCTGTGAAGATGTTGACGTTGTAGATATTGCAACATGGAACAGTGTTCACTGTGAAATTGCGGAAGCCGCTGCACGCGCAGGTAAATCATTCAGCATTGAAAAACCTGTAGGCATGAATTATGCCGAGGCAAAACACCTTGAAAAAGTTGCAAAAGAGTGCGGAGTTGAATCTTTTGTATGCTTAAGTTGGAGATACCGCCCATACACAAGATATCTCAGATACCTTATTGAAAATGGCAAAGCAGGAAAACTCTATCACATAAATGTTCGTTGTATTAAAGATTCAGGTCTCTGGGAAGGCAGAAAAAGAGAATGGAGATTTGATAACGAAAGAGCAGGCTCCGGAGTTTTGGGAGACCTTGGATCTCATATGTTTGATATTGTTCACTTCTGCGGAGAAAAATTCAAAGAAGTATACGCAAAATGGGGGATTTTCATTAAAGAAAGACCAAGTGAAGAAACAGGAGAAATTCTCCCTGTTGATACAGATGACTGGTGCAACATTACAGCAGAACTTGAAAGCGACACAAGTTGTACAATTCAGCTTTCAAGATGTGCAACAACAATTCCTGACCTTGTGGAATTTGAAGTTTTCGGTTCAAAAGGGAAACTCAGATATGTTCATCTTGCAGGACAGCACACTCTTGAATTTACAGATGCTAAGACTAAAGAAGTTGAAAGTCTCACACCACCTGCAGAATTTAACGCACTTCAGTCACAGTCATTCATAAATCTTATGAATGGAATTGAAGATGAATATACGGCAAAAATTCATCATGGTCTTGAATGTCAGGCTGTAATTGACGCAGCATTTTTATCTGCAACACAAAACAGACCGGTAAAAATTTCAGAAATTACAGGCTGATAAAAGTATCACCCTTTGAGGAGTTATCTTCTCAAAGGGTGATGTAGGATAACGAGGTAAAACATGTCAAAATCAACTTTAAGATGGACGAAGAGGGGTAAGCATAATGTCGCTTTTGAAGGAACCAATAAAGGGCAAAACATTAAAAATTGAACATTTTCCCACCACATATCAGACGCTCATATTCAGACTTTGGGATAAGGTTAGTCCGGAAAGACTTGCAAAGGTTATTGAAACATCGGTGCAAAATGTTACGGATGCTGCAAAAGCCATGGGCATAGATTGTTTTGCACGCGCAGATGAATGGATTGACAGAGGATATATTTCCATTCTCCGTGCAGTATGGAATCTTCTTCCGATTGAACAGATACACACCCTTCTGGATTGGGACAGAGAAAGACTTGAGTATATTCTCAAGGAAGATGACTTTCTTTGGATAAAACTTGGTGATAAGTGCGATTGTCCACCGGTTTTATACAGAGAACTCACCGAAGAAGAAAAGGAGAGAACATCTCAAATCAGAGAGTGTGTTGTAAATGAAATTCTTCCTCTTTGTCAAGGTGAGGCTGAAATGCCTTTTGATTTTTTTGCAGAAAGATATGCTCCTTTGGGAAAAAATATAAAGAGGGCGGTTAGTGTTGACTCTACCTGGTGTCTTAAAGTTGAAACAGATGACGAAAACGTTGGTGTATATGCCGAAGATTTCCTGACATATGCTAAAAGATACGGAATATCATTTGCAAATTCGTCAGAGAAGAAAATTGTTTTTCGTCTTGATGCTACGGGAGATGACGAAGAGTACAGGGAAATTGATATCAGAGAAAATATAATTGATATAAACGCTTCAAATCATCTTGGCATCATAAGAGGAATTTATGACATTAAAAATCTTGTTGATAAATCGGGAATGTTTTCTTTTGACGAGAAGAAATATGTATATAAAACAAAAGTAAAAACAAGATTTGTATATCCCTTCTGTTCTCTCTATACGGATGTTCTTGACAAAGATATAAACATCTCATTTCCGGACGAAATGCTTGAGGAATACGGGAAGTGCGGAATAAACGGGTTGTGGATTCAGGGAATATTTTATAAAATTCTCCCTTATCCTTTTGATCCTTCTCTCAGCGAAGGCTGGGAGGAAAGAATTGAAAGACTGCGTCAGATTACGCAAAAGTGCGCAAGATACGGCATAAGAATATATATGTATATTAATGAGCCGAGAGATATGCCCGTAAAGTTTTTTGAAAAATATCCCGACCTCAAGGGGGCATCTCAGACTCCCGGTGTGGCATGCTTGTGTTCTTCCGATCCGCGTACTCATAAATATCTTAAAGATACTATACAAAAACTTTTGGAAGAAGTACCGCTTCTTGGCGGACTTATCAATATAACACAGTCGGAAAATAATGTACTTTGCTATTCAAGAGGTATAGAAAAGAAATATTTTCCACCTGATATTGAAGTTGTACCTTGTCCTGTTTGCTCAAAACGTAAAGCGTCAGAGGTTACGGCAGAGATTATAAAAACAATGGCTGATGCCGTGTCCGAAGTTAGCGACACTTGTAAATTCTTTACCTATACATGGGCGTGGGAAAACTATTTTTCTTATCAATATGAAGAACTTATTGACCGCATACCTCAAAATTCCATTGTTATGCAGGTCAGTGAAGATAAAATGCCTCTCAACATTGGTGGTGTTCCGGATATCATAGGAGATTATTCTCTTTCAGTTGTAGGCCCCGGTGAAACCGCAAAAAGACTTTGGAAAAGAGCAAGAGAAAGAGGTATTGAAGTTGGTGCGAAAGTTCAGGTTAACACATCCTGGGAATGTTCAACAGCACCATTTCTTCCTGTTTATGAAAAGGTAACACAGCATATGAAAAACCTCGCACAAGAGGGGGTTGAACATATGATGCTTTCATGGACTCTTGGAGGATATATGTCGGACAACTTGAAAATTGCATCAGCATTTTTCACAGATAGCGGTGAAGAGTTTTCATATGACAAAATTCTGGAAAACTCATACGGTGACTATGCAAAGGAAATCAAAGAAGCAGTTGGATATTTCTGCAAAGGTTTTTCCGAGTTTCCCTTTGATCATCAGGGAATATATGAAGGCCCTGCAAATGCGGGAGCGGCAAATATTTTATATCCCGAAAAAACAAATATGACATCAACAATGACAGGTTTTCCCTATGATGATCTTGACAGATGGAGAAATGTGTATCCGGAGGATATATATTTGAATCAGTTTGAAAAGTTGTGCGTGGAGTGGAAAAAAGGACTTGAAGTTATAAAAGATCTTCCGCCTTGCGAATTTCGTGATATGGCAGAATACGGATACACACTTTTTAGTGCATCAAGAAACCAGATTGAATACTACATATTGAGAAATTCAAATGGAAGCAAAGAGAGAATAAAAGAAATTATAGAATCTGAAAAAGATAATGCTTCTCTTGCCTACAAAGTAATGCGCAGAAATTCAACTGTCGGCTTTGAAGCAGCAAATCACTATTATGTTACATGTGCAATGCTCATGGAAAAAATAGTTCAATGTGATTATCTTTTAAATAAATTAAGTTCAGAGGATGAAAGGAAGTAGTAATAATGAAAGCAGGATTAATTGGCTATGGTAACATGGGTTCCTGGCATGTTGAGGAAATCAACAAAAGAATAGACGGTCTTGAAGTGGTTGGTATATACGATATCGAACCCGAAAGAAGAAAACTTGCCGAGGATGCAGGAATTAAAGCATATGAATCTGCAGAAGAACTTTTAAACACCGATATTGAACTTGTTATAATTGCAACCCCCAACAACTTCCATAAAGACTATTCCATAATGGCAATGAAAGCAGGTAAAAACGTTGTATGCGAAAAACCGGCTTGTCTCAACTCGGAAGAACTTGAAGAAGTTATAAAGGTCAGCGAAGAAACAGGGAAATTATATACCGTTCATCAGAACAGACGTTTTGATGTTGACTATCTCATTATGAAGGAAATCATAGACAAGCAGACTCTCGGAAAACTTTTCTTCCTTGATTCACGTCTTTATTCCAACCGCGGAAGTTCCGGAAGATGGAGAAGCACTTATGAAGCAGGTGGCGGAACACTCTATGACTGGGGTATCCATATGATTGACCAGGTTCTTACTCTCATAGATTCTGAACCTGAATATGTATCAGCACAACTACAAAGTGTACGTTTTCCAAAAGTTGATGACGTTTGCCGTGTAAATATCAGTTTTAAAAATGGCGTAAGAGCACAGGTTATAGCAGATCTTTGGTGCTATATTCCCGAACCAAGATGGCATCTTTCCGGTGATGACGGCACAGCAACCATATATGAATGGTTTACCGACAACGGTAAAATAATCAAAGCAAATATCAAAGAGGTTGACTGGGAACAGGGCTGTGTCTACACACCAAACGGTCTTTCAAAAACCATGTGGCCAAGACCAAAACAGGAAATTGAGGAACTGCCCCTTCCAAAGCCCTCAAAAGAACCACGCTGGGAAGACTTTTATGAAAATGTTGTTGCCACAATCAAAGGTGAAGCAACACAGATCGTAACACACGATCAGGTGAGACGCTCAATGAAAGTTATGATGGCGGCATTTGAATCCGCAAGAACAAATCAGACAATCAAAATTTAATGAGGTGACTAACTTGAAAATCGGAACATTACTCAGAGTAACAGATATAAATGAGGCAGACAATAATTTTAAAAAACTTAAAGATTTGGGATTCACTTCCTGCCAACTTGTATATAAGCCTGAAAAGTATACATCTGATGCAGCAAAAATAATAAAGGAAGCAGCAGAAAAAAATTCGATTGAAATATCTGCACAGTTCTGCGGATATAATGATAATGACACCGTATGGGATAATTATTATGGATTTAACACATCAGGTCTCAATATTGAAGCATACAGAAAAAGCCGTCTCGAATACATAAAATCAGCAGCAGAATTTGCTCACGAGGCAGGCATAACAGACATTGTAATCCATGCAGGGTTCATTCCCAATAATCCCTTTGCACCGGAATATTCAACACTTTTAACTGCTGTTGCAATGATTTGTGACCACTGCAAAAAAATGGATATGAATGTTCTTCTTGAAACAGGCGGAGAGGCTGCGGTTGCACTTTTGAGACTTATAACAGACCTTGGAAAAGACAATATATTTGTAAATCTCGATCCTGCAAATATGCTTATGTACGGATATGCAAATCCTGTTGATGCACTTTACACAATAGGTAAATATGTGCGCAACTTCCACGGCAAAGACGGTGTTGTTCCAACAGATCCGAGAGTTCTCGGTGCTGAAACTCCTGTGGGTGAGGGAATGGTTGATTTCTATAGGGTGTTCAAAAAATTGAAAGAACTCGGCTATGACCGATTCATAACAATTGAAAGAGAAATAACAGGCGATAAGCAGACAGAGGATATATTAAAAGCAAAAGCGTATTTTGAAAATCTTCTTTCTGAACTTAACTTCTGAGGAGAAGAATATGATAATAAAAAACGGTAATATAATCACTAAAGATGAAGTATTGAATAATACCGATATCCGGATAGAAAATGGCATCATTGCCGAAATAGGAAAGAATTTGGATGGCGATGAAACTTTCGATGCAACTGAAATGTTTGTGTCACCCGGATTTGTGGACATCCACACCCACGGGGGTTTTGGAAGTGATTTTATGGATGATGACGAAAATGCTATAAACACAGTTCTTGATTTTCACACCAAAAATGGAACGACATCGCTTCTTGCCTCAACTGTAACAGCCCCTGTATCTCAGATTGAGTCAATGATTGAAAGAGTCAGAAATCATATGAAATCAGATAACGCCAAAGGCAAGACAAAAATCCTTGGTGTTCACATTGAAGGCCCATATATTTCATATAAAAACAAAGGCGCTCAGAAAGAAGAATTCCTGAAAGTTCCGTCAAAAGATGACTATTCTTTCATAATCAAAAATAGTGACGTGATTAAAAATGTCACAATTTCAACCGAACTTGATGGTGCAGAAAAAATGACAAAAGATCTTGTGAATGCAGGAATTAAAGTATCACTTGGTCACGATGACGGTAAAAGTGAAACCGCATATCCCGTAATAGATGCAGGTGCAACAAATCTCACGCATTGGTACTGTGCAATGTCAACTGCAAGGGTTGAAAACGGAAAAAGAAGTGTTGGTCTTATGGAAATAGGACTTGTTGATTCAAGACTCACTCTTGAACTTCTTGCAGACACACATCATCTTCCGCCAGAACTTGTTTCTCTTGCCTATAAATGCAAGGGCGCAGACAAACTCTGTCTTGTGTCCGACTGCCTGAGGGCAGGCGGAATGCCAAAAGACGGCAGGGTATATACACTCGGAACTTTAGGCGATGAAGATGCAACAAAATTCATTGTTTCAAACGGTGTTGCAAGACTTACCGACGGGACACGCTTTGCAGGAAGCATTCAACCTGTGAGTCAGATGGTAAAAAATGTTATGGATGCGTGTAATATTCCTTTGACAGATGCAGTCAAAATGGCGTCTCTCACTCCTGCAACGGTTATTGGAATGGATGATAAAATCGGCTCTCTGGAAGTTGGAAAGATTGCAGATATAAACATTTTAAACTCATATATTATTCCCGTAAAAACCATGATAGACGGAAAGTTTATAAACTAAGTCTCTGTATTAGATAAGTATTGGTATGCATAAATGACCTTTTTATGAATACATAATAGAAAATGAGAGGGAGCAAGGTGTATTTCAACCTTGCTCCTTTTAGAATATATGTGCTGTTTAGTTCAACAAATTGGAATTTGACGGTATTACAACAGCTTTATCTCATTGGCAATCATAGCCACGTTTTTGGCGTTGGTATCAATTTTAATGGTATTGAGTGCTTGATACATCGGTATTCTTGCTATGCTTCGCTCAATTATATCTTCAGAACGGATGCCTCTTTCTACATCCATTGCCAATCTTTCACACAGAGTCTTTTCATCCGCTACAAGCGAGACGCATTTCACCTCACAGTTCTGTGTATCCAGTTTCTCAAGTATGGAATTGATAATACTCTGCTCGTGCATCACCCAACAA
>JAZQJX010000074.1:0-83989 GCA_045541875.1 Clostridia bacterium
ATTTTAATAGATTCAGAAAAAGAATATTACATATGTTCAACTACAAAAAGTCAAACATTGGAAAGGCGGCTGCATAAAAAGCTGCAACCGCCATCAAAAATTCCATTATTTAATTGTGACCCCAACTATTGACAAAGAGCCCAAAAAAATAACTCCCGCCTCTGCGAGAGTTATTTTTCTTATGACCCCTACGGGATTCGAACCCATGTTATCGCCGTGAAAGGGCGGTGTCTTAACCACTTGACCAAGGGGCCTTATTGCCAATCAACGTATGCTATTATATCATACGGTTTTGGGTTTGTCAACACTTTTTTAAAATATTTTTTCAAAAAATTTGCACATATTTTGGCAAGGTCTATTGTGATTTTTGAGGATAAAAACACAAAACATTCTTTTGAAAATATGAAAAAAGGACTTGTTTTTAAAAGTGATTTGTGGTATATTATTTTATATGTGCAATGCGATATTTTTTATGAAACAAAAAATATCCGTTTCTACTATTAAAGGAAGGCGTGAAAAACATGAAAAAAATTACAAAAATTATGGCGCTTGTACTCACATTCAGTTTTGCACTGATGTGTTTTGCAGGTTGCGGTCTTATTAAAGACTATTCCGAAATCGAAGCACGTGAAGAAGCGGCAAAGTATGAAGCAGAGCAAAAAGAACAGATGGCAGCAACCGTTCTTAAAATCGCTGATGACATCGAAGTAAACGGCGCGTACTATGGCTGGTTTTTCTCAAATGCATATAACAGTGCATATGAAGTGGCAAGTCAGGCACTTTCTGCAGACAGTTCCGCAGCAAGCGATGCAACTCCCGAAGTTGACACAGATGCTGTAAAAGCACAGGCTCAAGAGCAGATTATAGACATCAAAATGGCTTACAAAAAAGCAGTTGAAGCAGGAATTGAACTTACAGCAGAAGATGAAGAAGCAATTGCAGAAAATGTGAAAAACATCAAAACACAGGTTGCTCAGGGAACAGCACAGATGGGAATTTCCTATGAAGACTATCTGATGCTTGTTAACACAAACGCTGAAACAGTTGAGCAGATTGTTAAAGAAGAATATATGGGTAATCTTTACCTTGCATCTTTAGTTTCTGACAGTTATGTCAGTGCAAAACACATTCTTGTAAAATTCGGCGATGAAGACCGTACAAAAGAAGAAGCAGAAAAGATTGCAAACGAAATCAAAGCAAAACTTGACTCAGGCGATGACTTTGACAAACTTATGGAAGAAAAGAGTGAAGACGGAAGAGACGCATCAGGAAAACTTGCATCTCCCAATGGCTACACATTCTCAACCGGAGAAATGGTTCCCGAATTTGAAGCAAAAGCATTTGCAATGAAAGACGGCGAAATCAGTGAACCTGTCCTTGTAGAGTCCGAAGGCTATAATGGTTTCCACATCATTAAAAAAGTTCCCACAAGTCTCTCAGGCGTAGCATCTGCTCTTTCTTCATCACAAAATACTGAAGTATTCACAAAAATCAATGCAGAAAGAGAAGCACTCTCTAAGGATGTAAAAGTTGAAGAAACAGACAAAATCAACTTCTACACAGAATCAATGAAATAATTAAATTCCAAATGAAAGGGCATTCCCAAAAGGATGCCCTTTTTGTTTGTTTAAAAACTATTTTCCTCAACAAGTGTTGAATGATATTTTTCCAGGATTCTTTCCTGCATAAGTTCTCTCATATCCATATTGATGGGATGGGCAATATCTTTATATTCACCCTCAGGTGTTTTTCTTGATGGCATTGCTATAAAAAGTTTGTCCTGACCGTCAATAATTTTTATGTCGTGTACCACAAAAGCATTGTCAAAAGTTACGGAAACAACTGCTTTCATTTTGTCTTCCTGATGCATTTGTCTTATGCGAATATCTGTTATATCCAATGTAATACCTCCGTTAATTGATTGTAGCAAACTGCTGATTTTATTTTGCTCTCATTTTTAATTATAATACACATAAAAGAAAACAAATTTTGTGTAATATTAATGTTTATTTTTGCTATCCAATAGTGTATAATGTATAGAGAGTTACATGACTGGAGTTGTATGAATTTTGAAAAATTTAACATATGTACATTTTATAGGAATCGGCGGCATCAGTATGAGTGCCATTGCAAAGGTTTTGCTCCATAATGGTGTCAGGGTGAGTGGATCAGACTCAGGCGAAGGCAAAGCAACTGAAGAACTCAAATCTCTGGGGGCGACAGTTTTTTGCGGACACAGCGAAGATAACATCAAAAATCCTGACCTTGTGGTCTATACCGCCGCAATAAAAGATGACAATCCCGAACTTAAAAAAGCAAGGGATATGGGAATTAAAACAGTTGCACGCTCCAAGATGCTTGGAACGATTATGAAAGAATATAAAAAGGCCATAAGTGTGGCGGGAACTCACGGCAAAACCACCACCACATCCATGATGACCTATGTTCTTATGAAAGCAAATCTTGATCCCACGGTTATGGTTGGCGGAGAACTCGACATTATAGACGGCAATTTCAAAATAGGAAACAGTGAGTACTTTCTCACCGAATCCTGTGAATATTGCAGGTCGTTTTTAGACTTTTTCCCCACAGTCGGCATAATCCTGAATGTGGAAGAAGATCACCTTGATTATTACCGTGATATTGACGACATAAAAGACGCTTTTTCAGATTTTGCAAATCTTATACCCGAAGACGGTGTTCTCGTGGCACTTGCTGACAGTTCGAATGTTTCCGATTGCATAAAAAATACAAAGGCAACCCCAATAACATACGGATTTGAAAAAGGTGACTACAGAGCAAAAAATATTACCTTTGATGACTTCGGATATCCCACATTTGATATATATAAAAATGATGAAAAAGTTGAAACTCTCACTCTTTCGGTTGTTGGCAGACATAATGTTTTAAATGCCACAGGAGTTTATGCAGCATCCATTGCCATGGGAATATCAAAAGACGCCATAAAATGCGGGATAGAAGCATTTTCAGGTACAAAGAGACGTTTTGAGAAAAAAGGAAAATGCAATGGTGCACTCATAATTGATGACTATGCACATCACCCCACAGAAATTGCCGCAACCTTTGATAGTGTAAAAAAAATAAAGCACAACACGGTGTGGTGCGTTTTTCAGCCTCATACCTACACCCGTACGAAAGCACTTTTTGATGATTTTTCAAAAGTCCTTTCAAAAGTTGACAGAATGATTTTAACAGATATTTATGCTGCAAGAGAAAAGGATACAGGAGAGGTAAGTTCAAAAATGCTTTCCGATTCCATAGACGGAAGTATCTATATCAAAGATTTTTCTGAAATTGCAGATTTTCTCAAAAAAAATGCATCCAAAGGTGACATTATAATCACCATGGGTGCAGGAAATGTAGTAGATATATGTGATATGATAAAAGAATAATAAGGTAGTGCAAAAATTCATTTGATTTTTTGCACTACCTTTTTACATTTAGTTATCTTTTAACCGAATATGATCCGCAAATCATAATAATACCATCAGATGTCATTTTGATTCCTCTGCCGTCATCAACAGGGATAATCAAAAGATGATTAGACGGAGCATCAACACCGTCTGAAAGGTCATAACCCAAAGTTACGTCAGCAATTCCGCCTTTTTTGGTTGCAACAATTTTTCCGCTTCCCATTCTGAGAATCATCTGACAACTTTTGTCGCCGATGATTGTCTGACCTTTTGAAACGTTGACAATATTGAAATATGTTCCGCCCTCAACAGTTACATTCTGAGGACCGGAAGACGTTGAAATGTTTGCAACAGATGAGTCAACATAACTTTTCATCTGAGGAATTAAAACATCTTCAACATAGGAAAGTGTAATGAGGGGATCATCTGCACTTCCCGGTTCTGCTGATGCAGGAGCAACGCAAAGAGCCAGAGCGAAGGCTGCTATTGCTGAAATTGTTTTTGTGTAGAATTTTTTCATTTGTATACCACCTTTTTGTCAAATTTTAAAACCATGGTCCTTCCATATCAAGACCAAGACTGATTTTTAAAGCGTCACTGATTTTATCACATAGTCCCGGATCCGCATGGCCGGTTTTTTCCTTTAAACGACGTTTGTCTATTGTGCGGATTTGTTCTAAAAGAACAACTGAGTTTTTTGAAAGACCATATTTTTCGCCGGGTATTTCAATATGCGTGGGTAATTTTGCTTTGTTTATCTGTGAGGTAATCGCCGCAACAATCACGGTGGGACTGTATTTGTTGCCAATGTCATTCTGAACAACTAAAACAGGCCTCACCCCGCCTTGTTCCGAGCCAACAACAGGACTTAAGTCAGCGTAATAAATATCACCACGTCTGATTGTCAATATCATTCACACTCCGCAAGTTTATCCTCGTAGAGCTGCAGTTGACGGGCATCCGAATCAAGAGAAAACTCGCAATATTCAAGATTGAATTGTGCCATTTCCTCATATCCCTTTTTCAGTTTCTGAATAATTTCATTTCTTTTTCGTTGTTTGATGTAAAGCCTCATGGCTTCACGGATAAATTCACTTCTGTTAATATTCTGGGAATGGGCTAAGTTGTCCGCTTCTTCAAGTAAGGTATCAGGCAAGCTGATTAAAACTTTTTTCTGCCGTGCCATTTATCTGCGCCCCCAATCTGTAAGGTGAAACCTTTTATACCATATAAATATTATATAGTGTTTTGACCATTCTGTCAAATACACTTTATGCCAAATCAAAGTTTGGACTAAAGGAATCACCGCCGGGATATGAACGCATACATATGTAAATGGCAGTGCCGTCATATTTCTGCTGCTCTGCGGTGATAATATTATTCCCTTCAATTTTTAAATTTAAACTCATTAAATACAATTTCAGTGTGCATAAAGTCATCTTCATCAAAAATCTGCATTTTAACAGGCAAAACATCTTTGGTGTTTACCCATAGTTTCATATGTGCACTGTCCGGCGTAGGATTTATCACATCACACTCTAAAAGAGTTGTTTTTGATGAAGAGATTTCCGAAACAGAAATACTCACACTTTCAGATTCATAGTAACTTTTGAAAAATGTGTTCACAAATATGTACATATCGTCCGGAGACGATGGTGCCTCAAAGGTATTTTCACCCCGTGATATCCGTGTTTTATCTTCGTTTATGAAAAATTCCATATCCTCAGATTTTACCGTGTATGCATTTTTCACTTTGTCATATGTGACATCACATTCATATTCGCTCACCCCTCCCTTGGTATATGAATATACATTGCAGTTGGCAGTATATGAATCGGGAGAGTAGTAGGTATCGTGTACGAGTTTGTGAATATTTTCTCTTGTATCTTTATTACTGCATCCGAAACCAAGAAGCATAACAGATGATATAACAGCAAATAAGGTAAAAACTTTTTTGAAGTTCAGGGAAAAAATGTGATCTCCTCCGGAAAAATAATCTTTAATATTTTTCGCTTGTTTCTTTTATGACATATGCCAGATAATTAATTATATCGGAAGCAATCAAAGAATATTCCCCATATTTTAAAGTTGCCATATCTCCTGCAACAGAGTGGAAAAATACTCCTGCAAGGGAAGATAAAAGGGGAGGGTTTGAGCCTGCGCAAAATGATGCAATGGCACCTGACAAAACATCGCCGGTGCCTCCTGTTGCCATACCGGGGTTTCCGAAAATATTTGTATATACTTCACCATTTGCAGTTGCGACCACAGTCTCGTGGGATTTTAAAATAACTGTGCAACCATATCTGATCGCGAAGTCAACCGCTTTCTGATGCTTGTCTTTCAGAATCTCATCACAACTAAATCCTGTAAGTTTGGAAAATTCGCCGATGTGTGGTGTGATAATAACAGGGCAAGATGCCTTTTTTAAAACAGACACATCATGGGAAATGGCACCAAGTCCTCCTGCATCTATCACAAGAGGTACTGAGGAATTTGTGATGATATCTGTCATAAGTTTTTCCGAGTTTTTTGTAACTGCCATTCCGGGACCTGCGAGAACACATGAAGACGTATTTACCCTATGGCTTATTTCATCCCAAACACTCTCAGAAAACATACCGTTTTCAGATGAAACCGGAAATGTCATTGCCTCTGTAAGTTTTATTTCAAAAATAGCATTCAGGTCCTTTGGACATATAACAGTAACCAAACCGCATCCGCACCGAAGCGCAGACATGGCACTCATACACGGTGCTCCTGTCATTCCGGTTGAACCGCCGATTATGATAAGCCTTCCGAAATCTCCTTTGTGAACTTCTCTTTTTCTTTTTTTCACGGCATCTTTAACAAGAGAAATATCAATAGGGTTTGGGACATCGCTTTTTCTTTTGTTTTCGAGAGTTTTTTTGAACAATGATTCAATGTCCATATTCATCACCTCAGATCACCACTCTTGGTGCATATGTTTTAAATGCATCTATCATTCTTCCTGTAGGATTGAAAATAAGTTTCATTTTCTGACCATTTTTAAAAAAGACTGCGTAATAATCTGTATAAGTGGATGAATTGGCAGAGGCATTTATTATATTTGTGAAGTCTTCTTTCTTATGTTTTTTTTCGTTTTCATCTCCGACTTTTCCAAATTCAATGAAGGATTTTGTGTGAATTGTAATAATTCTTCTTCTTTTTTTCTTATGAGTGATTCTGTCCACATCAAGTTCGCCGTTTGTAAGAATATATTCATATTCCACGTCAAAAGATGAAATAATCTTATATGCACCAAAATATATCCCGGCCACCGTAAGAGGCCAGATTGAAATAAGATAAGAGGGTAAAATCAGAAAAATCAAAGTAACTGCAAGCACAACAAAGGTTGCAACAAGTATAATCATTCCTGATTTTAAGTAGTCTCCTTTTTTCTTTTTTTGCTTAATCATATATTCAATAAAAGTATCCAATGTAAAAACCCCCTTCAAAGTCTGTCTATAATTATATCATAGCAGAATCTTCAAATCAATAGTCTTTGAGTAATTGTGAGGCATCTGTAACATGTGAGCGGTTGAATCTTTTCAGATTCCAAAGTTCATTTTTTTCCCCTGTCAAAATATTATATCCCGATTCGCACCCAAGACTCATTTTGTAGCCTGAACATCTGAGTACCGATGTCATTTCACTTGATTTCTGCCCGAAAGGATACACATATACATACGGAGATTTTCCTGTGGCGGATTTTATCGCATTATGTGCTCTTTTTAAGTCATCATAAAATAATTTTCTGTAGTCTTGAGGATTTTCCTTTTCTTTTTTCGCACTTCCTTTTCTTTCATCGTTAAACGTGTGAAGATTGTATGAATGATTCTGAAAATCCACAAGTCCGCTTTCTGACATCTCTGATACCTGTGCCCATGTCATATGGGCATATTCTGTGTGATTGTCAGGGTGAATGCTCTGATAATCGCTCAGTGATGCGATGGGTGACATAACAGCCTTAACGCCATGTTTTTTAAGTATGGGATATGCAAATGTGAAATTGTTGAGATATCCGTCGTCTAATGTTATCATAACACATTTTTCACCCGGTATTTTTCCGTAATTGACAAAATCTGATATGTCACATGGCAACACAAATGTGAACCCGTTTTCCTTTAAATAAACAATGTCTTTTTCAAATTCGCTCATATTTATAACATACGTACTTTCTTTTCCGTTTTTTGTAAATCCGTGATACATTAAAATGGCAAGTTTGAATTGTCCGGGTTTTGAACTTACAGATATGTTTTTTGGAAATGATGCAGAAAACATAATCAGCACAAGAAGAAATAAAAGTGTTGTAAGTTTTTGAAATATAAGTCTTTTCAATTTATTGTCACCCTCATAAAATTACATATAAAACTATCTTTTAATATAATAATTATAGCATTGATATGATAAAAATACAGAAAATATTACCCTTTGGATATTATATATAAATTCAAAACAAACAAAAAAATAAAGGGGTGTAAATTAAATTCGCATGAAATAATTTACATCCCTTTATGTAGGCTTATTAATTAATAACTCTTAGAATAGTTTGGTGCTTCTTTGGTTATTGAAATATCATGAGGATGACTTTCAATAAGACCTGCATTCGTAATTCTTACAAACTTACCTTTTTCTTTAAGATCGGGAACAGTTGCAGTACCGCAATATCCCATTGATGAACGAAGTCCTCCCATGAGTTGATAAATGGTGTCTGCCAAAGGTCCTTTATAAGGTACTCTTCCTTCAACGCCCTCAGGAACAAGTTTTCTTGTGCCTGTCTGGAAATATCTGTCTTTGCTTCCTTTTTCCATTGCGGCAATTGAACCCATACCTCTGTATACTTTAAAACGTCTGCCTTCATAAATTTCAGATTCGCCGGGACTTTCCTCACATCCTGCAAGAAGACTTCCCACCATTATAACATCTCCGCCTGCGGCAATTGCCTTTGAAATGTCACCGCTGTATTTGATTCCGCCGTCTGCAATAACCGGAATACCGTATTTTTTTGCAAGTTGAGCAACATTGTATATTGCCGTAATCTGAGGTACACCTACACCCGCAACAACACGTGTTGTACATATGGAACCGGGTCCGATACCAACTTTGACTGCATCAGCACCTGCTTTTATAAGTTCTTCTGCAGCCTCTGCGGTTGCAATGTTTCCTGCTATAACTTCAACGTGTGGGAATGCATCCTTAACTTTTTTAAGACAGTTTATAATATTTTGAGAATGACCGTGAGCAGAATCAAGAACTAAAACGTCAACGTTGGCAGAAGTGAGTGCTTCCACTCTGTCGAGAACATCATTTGTAATACCTATAGCCGCTCCTGCAAGAAGTCTTCCGTTGGCATCTTTTGCAGATTCGGGATACTTAACAGATTTTTCGATATCTTTGATGGTTATAAGACCTTTGAGTTCCCCGTTAGAGTTAACTATGGGGAGTTTTTCGATTTTATACTTTCTGAGTATTTCCTGAGCTTCTTCCAAAGTTGTGCCTTCAGGTGCAGTAACAAGATGATCTTTTGTCATTGCCATGGATATGGGTTTTGAATAATCGGTTTCAAATCTCAGGTCACGGTTTGTGATGATACCAACAAGTTTTCCGTTTTCTGTAACAGGAACACCTGAAATTCTGTATTTTCCCATGAGTTTATCGGCATCGTCCAGGGTGTTGTCGGGTGAAAGGAAAAACGGATCGGTAATAACACCGTGTTCTGAACGTTTTACTCTGTCAACCTCTGTTGCCTGTTGTTCTATTGTCATATTCTTATGAATTATACCGATACCGCCTTCACGGGCAATGGCTATTGCAAGATTTGACTCTGTAACAGTGTCCATGGCGGCGCTCATAAGAGGAATGTTAAGTTTAATATTTTTTGTGAGATTGGTGTGAAGACTTACCATGTCGGGAGTGATGTCAGATTTTTGAGGAATAAGCAGGACATCATCAAAAGTAAGACCTTCATAAACAAATTTGTCTGTCATAAGTGTACCCCTTTCAGTATAATTTTGTAAAAATGGAATGTAAAAAAACAACTGCTTTTTACATTCCTTATTTTTGAAAAACTTGTTACATTATAGTATAATAAAAATTCTCTCACAAGTCAACCCAAAGCGCAATTTTTGTTGAAAATATAACATAAAGTTTTTGAGTTGTCGGCTTTTTTAAACAAAAAAGAGACTGCACATCATTGAAAAAGATGTGCAGTCTGAATTTTAGAATATTCTTCTTGCTGTATAGTATCTGTTTCCATAGTGTCCGTCAAGACTTTCAATTGTTACGGTATATCCTGTTCTGGGTGAGTGAATAAACTGATTGTTTCCAACATAAATTCCCACATGACCAATATAGGATGAACCGGGATAATTTGAAAAACAGATGATATCTCCGGGAGCAAGTTGATCTTTTGAAACATAATATCCGTTGTTTGCCTGATCGTTAGCCACTCTGTTAAGATTTACTCCGTAAAGGGAATAAACATATTTAACAAATCCCGAACAGTCAAATCCCGAAGGGGACATTCCGCCATACACATATGGCGTGCCTATATACTGTTTTGCGGTTTCAACAAGGTTCTGTCCAAGGAGAGTCTGCTGGGGAGACTGCCACTGACTGAAAGCAACATAGTCGCTGTGTACATATGCATAGCCTGCATTATATCTTATCTGATACCAAACATCATATGTTCCTGTCACATCAACTGTGGAACCGTAATAATACTGACCAAGAATTTCAGATGATGTGGATGGTTGTGAACGGACATTAAGCACATCTGCTGTTGTGTACGCTCTTTCGCCGTCAGCACTCGCACACATTGAAAACGCTAATAATAAAAGTGCGGTTGCGAAGATGACTTTGAATAAATTTCGCATAAAAAATTCCTCCGTTAATTTCCTCAGATTCCAAATCTGATGTACTAACAGGGAAAATTATATCACGGAAACTTAATTTTGTCAAACTTTTTTAACAATTAGGTAACAATTTCTCGAAAAGGTAACAAACATTTACAGAAAAACTATAGGTATTACACAATAAAATGAACGTAATCAAGTTTGAGTTCTATATAACGTTCTTAAAAACGTTCAAAGAGAGGTTTATTTGTTAAGAAAATGTTACAATCGCTTAATATTTGATAAAACTTTTTCAACATATCCGATAATTTTGTATTCGGGAAAGTTTTCGTCATAACTTATTATTGAATAATCACGGGAGTCAGATGACGGAATCAGGCTGATTGATCTTTCGTCTCTGTGATATCTTCTTATTACATACGCATCAGTTTTCAAATTAAGTGCAAGGACAATGGAAGAATTGGAAATATTATGACTTTTTCTGATGAAAACATAATCGTTACGGCAAATTCCATCTGCTGACATGGCATTGTCTATAACACACAGGCATATGTAATTGCCTTCTTCTGACAGCATAAATTTTGGTAATGTTACATATGAGTCCATGTAACTGTGCTTTTCCATAGTGGATTGCGAAACGTTAACCGGTTTTACATACGGAATCAGCACATCATTAACACCCTGAAATGAACGTGGTAAACTGACCTTTCCGCTTTCGGAAAAACTGAGTTCAAACATTTGTTCAGGCGTGTAATCCAGGACATTGGCAATTTTCTCTATCATATTCATGCTGGGAGAACTATATCCTGTTTCATAATTTGATATGGTTGTTTTCCCCACGTTCAGCATTTGTGCAAGAGTTTCCTGTTTCATGTTTCTCGACTCTCGGGCGTTTCTTATTATCTTTGAAAAAATTAATCCTTTGTTTTTCATGTGTTTTCTCCGTATTTTAAATTGTAGTTATTTTGCACCATAAAAGATTGAATCGAAATCTGTGCGTAAAATTTCTTTTATCAGTAAGATTTCATCGGGGTACAGATGTCTTTGCCCCGCTTCTATCTTTGCAATGGCACTTCTGGTAATGTCACAACCTGCTAACTGCAATTTTGCGGAAAGCATATCTTGTGTCATTCCTGAAGCTTCTCTGATTTTTCTTATGTTATTACCAATCTCTTTTTCTACTGCTTTATTCATAAAATCAATCCTCTGCACTTAAATTGGAACAAAAGTCTTGGTGTTATTATGAAAACTGATTCTTTTGTTTTTGAATGATACACTCTCAAAAATATTTAATAGACGTGTGTAATGTCTTATTATTTTGTGAGTTCTATTATATCACTTATACTGCAATCGAGAGCGACGCAAATTTTATCCAACACATAACTGTCATATCTGATAACCTTGTTTTTGTAATAATTATCAATTATTTGGTATTGTATGCCTGTTCGCTTTGCAAGTTCATACCGAGTTATATTGAATTTTTCAAGTGCTTTATCAAGGCAAATTCTAACCATATTCTCACCTCACACCTATATCTTAATAGATATATAGGTTTATGACAATTCACTTGTATGAGTATATATCTATATAGATGCATAGGCAAAAAACAAATTTTACACAGTAACAAAATGAGGTAAGGCAACATATTATAAAAACGAACCTGAAAAATTCGGAGGTGTGATTAATGTTTTCAAACGGTGTATTTGGCTCAAATGACGGAATACTCTTCTTTGTTTTAGTATTCTTATTATTGTTTGGCTGCTGCGGTTATGAGGGCAATGATTGCTGTAATTAATTTTTAGGAGGTAAAAATATGTTTAATCTTTTCGGAAATGACGGTTGCTGCCTTGGCGGCAACAGCACAGTTCTCTGGTTCATCATTCTCGTTATTCTCCTCTTTATGAGAAATGATGACTGTGGATGCACTGGATCAGGAAATTGCGGATGCTGATATCGGAGGGGTATTGAAATGGCAGACTGTTGTAACAACAACTGCTCCGGCAATTGCTTTGGAGACGGAAATATATGGTGGATAATAATTGCAATAATTGTAATAATATGGCTTTTTTCCGATTCACGCAATTGCGGTTCAACCGGAAGTTACTGCTGATAGATGATACGAAAAAGTATTTTGACAGAGAAATACTTTAACTGTATAATATATAATGTAGAAAAAATTTTCTATCCGGACAAATTTTTTGTCCGGATAGAAATTATGTAACCGAAGAAGTACAGTTAAATAGCTGATTTGTACTCTTATATGTTTAAAAAATACTCATACAACGGTCCTTTTTGTACATTATACACAATAAACGTAAAATTGAAAAATATTTACAAAAATAATATTGACTTTTTTTTCGCATTATGGTATCATTCTATTGCTGAAAAAAAAGCTCTTTTTTTTTGTGTGCAATTTTTTAGATGCATACAGAAAATTAAGTATATGCAATTAATGCGCAGACATGGCTTTGTAAATTTAAGGAGGTGCATACCATGAGAGTAAAAATAACTTTGGCATGTGGTCAGTGTAAGCAGAGAAATTACAACACAATGAAAAACAAGAAAAATGATCCCGACAGACTTGAAATGAAAAAATACTGTCGTTTCTGCAGAGAGCACACACTGCATAAAGAAACAAAATAATCTTTATTAATCCTATCGGGAGGTGGCTGCCATGGCAGAAACTAAAGTAAAAAAGACAGGTAAAATTACCAGATTTTTTAAAGAAGTTAAATCTGAACTTAAAAAGGTAGTTTGGCCCAGTAAAAAACAAATCATCAAAAATACTCTTGTAGTTATAGCTGCAGTAATTCTTGTAGGTATCGTTATCTGGGTGCTTGATTTGGTGTTCAGTTTTGGCCTTAATCAGTTTATCAAAGGCTGATTTGATTGTGCTTTGATAACAAAGTAGTCTAAAAGGAGGCCGGACAATGGGTAATATGAATAACGCGTCAAAAAACGCCAAATGGTATGTTGTTCATACCTATTCCGGGTATGAAAACAAAGTAAAAACCAATCTCGAAAAAATAATCGAGAACCGTAGTCTTGAAAATCTTATCCTTGATATTAAGGTTCCTACAGAAGATGTGGTTGAAACCAAGGGTGAAGAGAAAAAACTCATAACCCGTAAAATATTCCCCGGCTATGTACTTATAAAAATGGTAATGACAGATGACACTTGGTATATAATAAGAAATACCACCGGTGTTACAGGGTTTGTAGGCCCCGGATCAAAGCCCGTTCCCCTCACTGAAGAAGAGGTTGAGGCATTGGGTGTTGATGTCAGAGAAATCTTTGCCGAGTACAGCGTCGGCGATAACGTTAAGATTATCGAGGGTGCTTTTGTAAATCAGACAGGTACTGTCGAAGCAATCGACAATAAGACCGGAAAGGTCAGCGTGAGTGTGGTTATGTTTGGCAGACAGACAAGCCTTGAACTTGATATCAGTCACGTTGAAAGTATCTGATCAATTTATTTCATTAATAGCGGCATATGCCGATATTATTTAGAGTGGGAGGATTGAAAATTCATTCCGCCATACCACATTTGTTAATAGGGAGGTGTTCTTAAATGGCACAGAAAGTAACAGGTTACATTAAGCTTCAGATTGGAGCAGGCAAAGCCACTCCGGCTCCCCCGGTTGGTCCTGCACTCGGTCAGCACGGTGTAAACATCATGCAGTTTTGTAAGGAATTTAACGAAAGAACAGCAAAGGACGCAGGTCTTGTTATTCCGGTAGTTATCACTGTTTATCAGGACAGATCTTTCTCTTTTATCACAAAGACTCCGCCTGCAGCAGTGCTTTTAAAGAAAGCTTGCAAACTTGAAAAAGCTTCAGGTGTACCTAACAAAGACAAAGTTGCTACAATCAGCAAAGACGCAGTAAGAGAAATTGCTCAGCAGAAGATGCCTGACCTTAATGCAGCAAGCATTGAAGCGGCAATGAGCATGATTGCTGGTACAGCAAGAAGCATGGGTATCGTTGTTGAAGACTAATCCGTGCAAAGACAGTGGGAGAAATCCAAAATAATTTTGAAGTGGATTTCGTTAACCACAGAAGGAGGAAGTAAAATGCATAGAGGTAAAAATTACATTGAAAGTGCAAAATTAATTGACAGAACCAAATTATATGAGCCTGCAGAAGCATTTGACGTTGTAATCAAAGCTTCCAAAGCAAAATTTGATGAAACAGTTGAAGCACACATTAAGCTCGGTGTTGACTCAAGACATGCTGATCAGCAGGTTAGAGGCGCAGTTGTTCTTCCTAACGGAACTGGTAAAAAGGTTAGAGTACTTGTTTTCGCAAAAGGTGACAACGTTCAGGCTGCTCTCGATGCCGGTGCAGATTATGCAGGCGGCGAAGAACTCGCAACAAAAATTCAGAGTGAAAACTGGTTTGAATTTGACGTTGTAGTTGCAACACCCGATATGATGGGTATTGTTGGACGTATCGGTAGAATCCTCGGACCTAAAGGCCTTATGCCTAACCCCAAAGCAGGTACCGTATCTCCCGATGTTAAAAAGGCTGTTGAAGATATTAAAGCCGGTAAAATTGAATACCGTCTTGACAAAACAAATATCATTCACTGCCCAATCGGTAAAGTATCCTTCGGCGTAGAAAAACTCAGTCAGAACTTCCAGACACTTATGTCAGCAGTTATCAAAGCAAAACCTGCTGCTGCAAAAGGACAGTACCTCAGAAGTGTTAGCGTAGCGTCTACAATGGGTCCCGGAGTTAAACTTAACCCCCTCAAACTCGCTGACTGATAAAAAAAGGTCTTGACAATTAATTGTTTATATGATATATTACAATATGTGTCCGCAGACAGTAGGTATCGAAAGATGTAAATCCTACCGAGGAATCATTTAATACTGATAATATTACAAAAGGGTATTAATATGCTTCCTGTCATTGCGTCAGGAAGCATTTTTTTATTGTATAGGGAACTTCGTTCCTATACAATAAAAATATTATCATATTGCCGTGCAAAATTTTTTGAAAAGCAAAAAATTGCTTTTCAAAAATGCACATGGCTTAAGAAAAGCGAATTTGCTCCGCACGTCCGCCGCAGGGCGGAGCGGCGAAGCCGCTTTTCTTGTTCGGACACTGTGTTAATATATGTTAACTCACATTTTAACTCAGGAGGTGAAATTTATGCCAAGCGCAAACGTATTGGAACAGAAGAAACAGGTTGTTGCTGAATTGGTGGAAACATTAAAATCAGCACAGGCAGGTGTTTTAGTTGACTACAGAGGTATAACAGTTGAACAGGATACTAAACTTCGTACAAAACTCAGAGAAGCAGGTGTAGAATATAAGGTTGTTAAAAACACTCTCACCAGATTCGCTGCAAATGAAGTTGGATTCCAGGAACTTGACGAACAACTCAATGGTCCTACAGCTCTTGCTGTTAGCACAACAGATGCTGTTGCTCCTGCAAAAGTTATTTCTGATTTTGCTAAAGAAGTTGAAACACTTCAGATCAAAGCAGGCTTTGTTGACGGAAAAGTTATTTCTCTTGACGAAGTTAAACAGTTAGCAAATACACCATCCAGAGAAGTTCTTATTGCAAAGATTATGGGAAGCCTCAATGCTCCTATCTCAAAGCTTGTTAGAACTCTCCAGGCACTCGTTGATAATGGTGTAGAACCTGCAGATATCAATAATGCTGCACCCGTAGCAGAAGAAGTTGCTCCCGTAGCAGAAGAAACAGCTCCCGCAGCAGAAGAAGCTGCTCCCGCAGCAGAAGAAACTGCTCCCGTAGCAGAAGAAGCTGCTCCCGCAGCAGAAGAGGCTGCTCCCGCAGAGGAAGCTCCCTCAGCAGAATAATCAAATTAAAATCTTAATGTGCCAAAAGCACAAAAATATTTAACCAGGAGGTAAATTATCATGGCAAATCTCGAACAGATCATTGCAGATATCAAAGAATTAAAATTATTAGAAGTTGCTGAATTAGTTAAAATGATGGAAGAAGAATTCGGCGTAAGCGCAGCTGCTCCCGTAGCAGTAGCAGGTGCTGCTGTAGCAGGCGGTGCTGCTGAAGCAGAAAAAACAGAATTCGACGTTGTACTTACAGACGCTGGTGCTTCCAAACTCAAAGTTGTTAAGGTTGTTAAAGATCTTACAGGTCTTGGCCTTAAAGAAGCAAAAGACGTTGTTGACGGCGCTCCCAAAACAGTTAAAGAAGCTTGCAGCAAAGAAGAAGCTGAAAAAATCAAAGCTGAACTCGAAGAAGCAGGCGCAAAAGTTGAACTTAAATAATTTTAGGTATCAAACCAAAAACCGTATGTCAAAAACGACATACGGTTTTTTTGCTGTATAGGAAATTTCGCAAAAATTCGTTCGCGAGAACTGATGTTAACAAAACTATGACCGCGACAAGGGTGCAGGCTCAGCCTGCTTTTTTGCTGTATAGGAAAACAAATGATATAGTTGCTCTTTGTCAATAGTTGAGGTTAAAATTAAATTGTAAATTCAGGTGACGTTTGCAATTTTATGCTTCAGCATTTGATTTTTTTCTGAATTCAGAGGGGGAAAGTCCTGTTGATTTTTTAAACATTCTGCAAAAGTGAGCAGGGTTTGGCGCTCCCACATCTTCGCCGACTTCCCATATGGTTTTAAATGAATTTTTAAGAAGTTTTTTGGCTTTTTCCACCCGAAGCCACACAACGTATTCATTTACCGTACAGCCATATACATCTTTAAAGAGTTTATACAGGGCATTTTTCGATATGTGAATGTGTTCGCATATGGATTGTATGCTTATATTTTCCGAAAGATTGTTTTCTATGTACTCCGAAGCATCTGTAAGAACCTTTGGGATGTTTAACCCTATGGAGTTTTCAATAAGAGTATCAGAAATAAGATTTATCAGACTCTGAATCTGCGACACGTTGTATGATGCGATTTTAAAAAACCGCTTTTTGAGAATTTCTTTGTCACACTCAAGCCATTTAACCTTGTTCCACACTTCTTCAAACGAAATGTCTGCTCTGTTTCTTCCTATAACAATGTAACCCACCGTGATACTGTTTTTTATAAGAGGCATAACCATATCAACAATACCTGCGTGGCAGGTGTGTATGACAGCCCTTTTGGTGTCGCGACACTCACTCAGCATTTTGAGGTCTGATTTTTCACATAAATCATGTCCTCTTTTGTTTTGTTGGACTGCCTGGCAAAAATCCGGAGAGTTTTGCTCAAAAGTTGCAATGTGGTTAAACTGATTGTCCAAAACGGCAATATTAAGTCCGGTCAGATTTGCAAAGTCTGAAACGGTTTTTTTAATTTTTTTGGTATTGTACTCAATAATCATAAAATCGCCTCATTAGTTTATGTTTCCATTATGACATATATATTTTCCTGTGTCAATTAGAATTTATCCAAAGAACTTAATATTTTTCACTGGGAAGAAAAGTCAATATATGGGGAAGATATGCAGGGATAAAGGTAAATACGGATATTGTTTTTGGGATGTTTATAGTATATAATTACGTTATTGATTAATATGTAAATCAGGGGGTAACTTCTTATGCCGGAAACATTGTCTCACAAACTCTATGGTGACGGTCTTCACGATGACCTTCCCGCAATTCAGGAAATGCTTGATTCGGGAATGAAATGTGTATCTCTTCCATGTCCTGATGTTAACTATCTCATATCAGGTCCTGTTAAAGTTCATTCAAATCAGGAACTGAAATTAGAACGCAACGCAAGAATTGTTCTCAAGGACTGGTCTGATTCTCTTATGCTTAAAATAGGAAGCAAAGATGAATTTTGCGAAAATGTAAAGGTGAGCGGCGGAATATGGGATATGAATCATAACAATCAAAGTCCTAACCCATGGCATTTTCCAAGTCCCGTAACAGGAAAAACGGGCTATGAAATTCTTAGGGAAAGAGGAACATATCCAACCATTTTCCCTCTTCCAAAAGAGGCAAACGGTGTCAATAACCTTGATATTCCCGAAGATTTATATACAGGTCATTGTATGTCCTTTAAAAACATCAAAAATTTCCATATATGCAATCTCACAATTCACAATCCTGTTGTGTATGGAATGGATCTTTATAAGGTGGAAGATTTCACCGTTGAAAATATTGTTTTTGACTATACAGAGGGCAGTCCAAAATTATGGAATATGGACGGTGTTCATCTTGAAGGATTTTGCCGAAACGGACACATAATGAATCTTAAGGGAGCATGTCATGATGATGTGGTTGCCTTAACATCTGATGACTCATTTTTCACAGGTCCCATTGAAAATATAACCATAGACGGAATTTACAGCGAAAATTCTCATAGTGCCGTAAGACTTTTGTCAAGGGTTAATCCCGTTAAAAATGTCCATATAACAAATGTATACGGAACCTATTATGCTTACGCAGTTGTCCTCAGTAAATACTCTGAACTTCCCGAGCGTTCAGGATTTGAAAACATAAATATGGATAATATCTATGCATCTCTTTGCCCGGGAACTGTTGATGTCCCCGGTAATACAAGACCTCTTGTGTGGATAGGGGATAATATCGATATAAAGAATCTCAGCATATCAAATCTTCACAGAAATGAAACCCATAATCCAAACCCCACCATTGGAATCTATGAAGGTAGCACAATAGACCGCCTTTCTGTTTCAAATTGTAGTCAAACCAATGAGACTGACGGAAAGATAAGTTTTATTCAAAATAAAGGTGTAATCAATAATCTTTATGTGTATAATGTAGATGCGGGCGACGGTGAACTTATTGAAAAATGCGGAGAAATAAATAACATTTCAATAATATAAAATTAAAAAAATAAAACATTTTCGATCAGAAAATGTTTTATTTTTTGTATTCTATAATATCTTCTACATTGCATTCCAGTATTTTGCAAAAATCATCAATTTTCATAGTGCTGATTCCATTACCTTTCTTCATCCGGTCAATGGTGGCACTGCTTATACCATATTTGTTAATCAACATATATGTGGTAATATTTTTGTCTTTTAAAGTTTTCCAGAAAGGTGCATATGAAATCATTTTATATAACTCCCATAATTTTTCTGATTATAGGATAAAATGTAATTTGCTTCTTGACAATAGTCATAAATATGACTATAATTATAATATAAAGTTAAAAACTTTAAATGCATTCTCTCTGATTGTCGCCAAACAATTGGTTTTGAAAAAAGTTCAATTAATATTACTACATAATTCATCATTTTTTGGGCTTTGGCTTGCAGATAATAGCAAATAAGAATCCAAAGAATATTGCGGCAGAAATTCCACAGGCTGCTCCTGTCACTCCTCCGCAAAGAATTCCCAGTGCTCCTTTTTCCGTTATTGCGGTCATTACCCCTTTTGCAAGGGTATATCCAAATCCGATAATAGGAACTGTAGCACCGCATCCTGCATAGTCAACAATAGGTTTAAAAAGACCAAGAGATGTCAGAATAACCCCTGCCACCACATATGTTACCATAATCCTTGCGGGAGTAAGCCTCGTTTTGTCTATCAGTATCTGGGCAAAAGCACAAAAAAGACCGCCCACCCAGAAAGCATTTACAAATTTCATTAACTCCATAAATACATCACCTCGAAAGTTCAATTTCTGCCGCATGGGATATTCCGCAAATGGGTTCACCCAAAAGCACACTTGACGGACTCATCAGGGCGCCTGTTCCAATGAGAAGTATTTTTCCGAGTTTCTTTTTTTTCATCATTTTATAAAAATATCCTGAAAAAACAGATGCAATACAACCGCATCCGCTTCCTCCTGCATCAACTTTCTGAGCGTCTTTGTCAAATATCATACTTCCGCAGTCAAGATGTTTTTTTCTGATGTCATATCCCTCTTTTTTCATAAGTTCAAGCAAAATATCAGTTCCCACATATGCAAGGTCACCTGTGACAATGCAGTCATAATCGTCACAGTCCGTATTTGTTGATTTAAAGTGTGAAAGAAGTGTGTCTGCACATGATGGTGCCATTGCCGCTCCCATGTTGTTGGCATCTGTAACACCCAGGTCAACTATTTTTCCGACAGTAACTTTTGAAATTTGTATGTCAGTTTCTTTTTGAGATATAATAACACACCCCGAACCCGTAACTGTCCACTGGGATGTGGGAGTTCTCACTTCTCCGTATTCAAGGGGGAATCTGTATTGCTTTTGAGAGGAACAAAAATGACTCGAAGTAATTGCTCCAACTGATTTTGCATACCCCGCACCCACGCACATGGCACCAAGACATATTCCCTCAACAAATGTCGAACACGCTCCATACAGCCCGAAAAGAGGAATGTCAAAGGATTTAAGACCAAAAGAACTTGCCATACACTGGTTCAGAAGGTCGCCTGCAAAAATCACATCCAGATCTTCAGAGGTTTTTTTGCAGGATGTAAGAGCACCTGAAAGAGTATTTTTAATCATACAACTTTCCGCTTCTTCCCATGTCTTTTGCCCTAAAAGGTCGTCAGAGTAGTGTGCATCAAAGTACTTTGAAAGAGGTCCTTCACTTTCTTTTGAACCAACTGATGAAAAAGCACTTTCAATGTATGCTCCGTTAATTTCGATTGTCTGATTTCTCATTATTTCACATCCTTATATAATAGTCAAAAGATAATATACTAACCCACACACAACTGATGCAGAAATTCCATACACAATAACAGGCCCTGCAATTGTAAACATTTTTGCACCCACACCCAGAATAAGACCTTCAGACTTGTATTCCATACTGGATGACACAATGCTGTTTGCAAATCCTGTTATAGGCACCAAAGTTCCTGCTTTGCCGATTCTTGCAATGTTGTCATAGATTCCGATGCCTGTGAGAAAAGCACCGAGAAAAATCATTGTTGATGATGTTATTGACGGTGCATCTTCTTTGTTTATTCCTGCCATTGATAATACTTCGCTGATAAATTGTCCAAGTGTGCAGATAAGTCCGCCAATAAGAAATGAAAGGCACATATCTTTCAAAAGTCTGGATGGGGGAGATTTTTGCTTCACAAGGATACTGTAATCCTTTTGCTGTTTTTTGACATTCATAATATACCTATCCTTTTTTTATGCAGAATATATGTAATTAATATTTGTAAAATATCAAAAGATATGCTGTAAAAAAACGGCGAACAAAAAAATATATATACAAATTGCACATAAATTTGAAGTGTAAATATTATTGATTTGTCTTAAACAACCTTTTTGAAAATTTTTAAATTTTTTTCGAAAAAATTGTTGACAAAACCTGACCTTAGTGCTATAATATCTTTTGTTGACGCGGTACGCGAGCATGCTGGAATTGGCAGACAGGCACGTTTGAGGGGCGTGTGTTTCGTACGTGTGGGTTCAAGTCCCACTGCTCGCACCAACAACGAAACCGCATACCGGAAGGTATGCGGTTGTTTTTTTAAAAACTATTACACTATCCAAAAAATATAAATAAAATCCTAATCCCTAATCTCTAATTACTGATTGCTAATCTCTACGATGGCAGACAAGAAGAATTTAAAAAAAGGATAAAAATTAAATATATATGCGGATATGGCGGAACTGGCAGACGCGCTAGCTTCAGGTGCTAGTTGGGGAAACTCAGTGCAGGTTCGATTCCTGTTATCCGCACTAAAAACAGAAATCCGAACCTTGTACCAATTGGTAAAAGGTTCGGATTTCTGTTTTGTGGTTTTACCTCAAAAGTTTTGTCACATAACACCAAGATTTTCAAGTTCAGTTTTAATTCCGTCTCTTATTGACGCAAAATTTTCTTTTTTAAGTCCCGTAACATTCAAAACCTTTGAATTGTCTATCAGTCTGTTTAAAAGACGGTCATAGGTGAGAAGCCATTGGTTGTCTTTAAGTTTTGGCTCGATTTTTATGTATTCACAGGTATCAATCCAGTTAAACTCTGCACCGATTAAATCTGTATATATCTCTGTGATTTCGCCCCATGTAAGATTCGGAGCGGAACTTATGGTAAAGGTTTCACCGAGTGCTTCCTTTTTAAACAGAAGATTTGCAATGATTTTACCTGTGTTTCCTGCCCAGTCAAGTCCTGCAATTTTGTCTTTTGCGCCAATTGGCACAGGAATTGTTTTTCCTTCCTTTGCACAGTCAATAACATATGTACCCGAATGTGCAATCACATCCATGCGATACTTTGAAAAGGAAATCACCGGGCGGATAATTGTCCAGTTAATATCTCCATTATAATTTTTGATATATGCTTCATTTTTCAACTTGGAAAGGGCATAATCTTCATTTTTGAGAAAAAATTCATCATCGACGGTTTCGGGGGAAAGAACGGCAGATTCCTCTGTCAGAGGTTTTTGAGAATCGGCATAAACCCTGTATGAAGAAACGTACAAAAGATGCTCTGTGTTTTCTCTCAAAATTTTGTGGAACGGTATGTAGTCATCAGGATTTTTATAATACACAAAGTCCACAATTGCATCATAGTGATTTTTGGAAAATAAATCCTTAAGATACTCCACCGAAGAGAAAGCCTTGTAATAGGAAAGTCTGCTATCAGACGAAACCTTATCTTCGGGACATATAATATCCACATAGCATCCCAAACCTAAAAGTTCTTTTGCCGTATATGTTCCAAGTGTTCCTCCTCCCGCTATGAGGAGGACTTTTTTATTTTCATACATTTTTCTCACCACAGGCTTTCAGAATATTTTTGTATAGGGATAGTTCGTAGTCATAACTCCACGGATTTGTCTTTTCACCTCTTACCATAGCGGCAAAGGATGCAATCATGTCATCATAGCGGTCATAAACATTTGTCTGAGATGTTTCACCCTTGGTGTGCCAGAAGGTATCATCATATTTTGTCATAACTGTATACTGTCCGTCATCGGTGCAAACTTCAAAAGGCTTTAGTTCAACAGTCCCCTTTGTTCCGGACACCACAAGTTGTCTTCGGTTGAACCCGCCTATTTCGTTTGCACTTGTTTTGGCAAAAGATACACCGTTTTCATATTCAAAAATTGCCATTCCGAAATCCTCAGATGTAACGCCGTCTGAGTCAGTGCATTTGTTTAAAGGTATGACATTTTTCGGTTCACCGCAAATCTGAAGAATAAGGTCAACAAGATGACAACCAAGGAAAAACATCATGCCGCCCGGAAAGTTTTCGAGCCACTGACGCACCTTTGGTGTGTGATTGCAGTTCATCTGAGCCTCAACGCTGATGATTTTTCCAAGTTCCCCGTTTTTGATTCTTTCCATAAGTTCCTGCACACAGGGGTTGTATCTGTACATATATCCCGTGTGAAAAATGAGGTTGTTGTCTTTCACGGTCTGAATAAGTTTTTCAAAATCTTTAACAGACGTTCCGCCGGGTTTTTCCATATGTATCTGCTTGCCGTGTTTTGCCGCAAGTGTTGCATATTTTGTAAGATAAATTTCATCGGTTTCAATTGTTACCGCTTCAATTTCGGGATCATTTAAAACTTCCTCAAGAGAAAGTTCTTTGTAAGGCTTGAGATGCTCAAGGACAGACGGAATCCTTTCTCTCTCATTTTCGGGCATCACATATCCTGCAATGTCAAAAATGTCACTTTGTTTTGCCATACTCATAAAGACCTGAATCGAATGGCTGTTTTCATTGAAACCTATCTGTGCTATTTTTATTTTTCTCATCATACATTCCTCCAGTCAAACTGAACAACAATTGGGAAATCTTTGTCTTCTATAAGTCTTTTGTAGACTGTGGGACAATCTTTGGGACTGTGTGTTTCCTTTATCAGGTCTTTAAGAGAGATTCTCTTGCTTTTGCACAGTTTCATTACGGATTTTATATCATCTCTGTGAGTGAAATATCCGGGATGTGATTCAAATTCCGGCCTTGCCATAGTGTGAGCACCAATAAGGCTTATGCCGGGAGAATGAACTTTTTTATAGTAGTCAATGGTAAAGTTTTTATCCCTTGTACATCCAAGAAGGGCAACGCGTCCGAATTTTGCCATACAGTCAAGGACGCCGTCGAGTCCTGCACCAACGCCTGTCACTTCAATTGCCACATTCGCTCCGCCATCCGTTACGGATTTGACTTTTTCCGAAAAGTTTTCTTCAAAGGGACTGAAGACAAAATCTGCTCCGGATTTTTTTGCCTCTTCTCTTCTTGATTCCACAGGATCAACTGCAATTATGGGAGCAGCCCCTGCACATCTTAAAAGTCTCACGGCAATCTGCCCTAAAATGCCAAGCCCCATAACAATGGCAGATTCGCCGATTTCAAGACGGGTTTTTCGTATTGCCGCCAGAGGAAAAGCGGAGATAAAACCGAGAGACGCTTCTTCAAATGAGATATCGTCATCAATTTTTATAACTCTATCACGGTTAAGTGTGTTATATTTTGAATGAACGCTCCAATACATTGCCACTCTGTCGCCAACGGATAAATCGCTGACATTTTTGCCGACTGCCACAACTTTCCCGGAACTGCTGTATCCGCTGTATCTTGGAAAAATAACCTGTGAAATGCCCTGTGCGGCAACGTTTGGATCACCTGTGATGTTTGCTTTCTCTGTTCCGCAACTCACCGTGCTGATGATTGTTTCAACGCACACTTCGTTTTCGCTCGGCTCTCTTTTTTCACTGTCCAAAAATTCTGCCGTGTTTATTTTGGTGAAAACTATCTGTTTATTATTCATAATCTTATCTCCTGACTCAGTTTTCGTCGGGTATGGTGAGAATAACTTTTCCCGCACTTTTTCCTTCCTCTAAAAGAGCGTGTGCTTTTTCGGCATCGGTTATGGGCATGATTTCGTAAATTGTAGGACGAACTTCACCTGACTCAACCTTTGGCCATATTTCTCTTACAAGATTTGAAAGAATTTCACATTTTACTTCAACAGGCTTGCTTCTGAGGGTGCTTCCGATGAGTCTTATGTTTTTAACATACATTGTACGCATATTCACAGATGATATGTCACCTGCCAGTGTTGCAATCATAATCCATCTGCATCCATATGCAACATAGGGGAAACATTCTCCCACGTTTTCGCTTCCGAGACAGTCTATGGCAAGGTTCAGAGGATGACCTGCTTCTTCCTCTCTTTTTAAAACGTCGCATAACTTTTCCTTTGATGTATTAACAACAATATCTGCATTAAGATGGCTGATTGCCTTAACTTCATCATCTGTTCTGACAGTTGTTATAACTCTCAGACCAAAGGCTTTAGCCATAGGGATAACAACACTTGCAAGACCGCTTTTTCCTGCCTGCATCAAAAAAGTTTGACCTTCCTTTGCACCGCCCTCTGTGAAAAGATTGAGATATGCAGTTGCAAAGGCTTCAGGAAGGGCGGCAGCCTCTTCAAAAGATATGCCCTTTGGTATGGGCATAAGCATTGTGTGATGCACTGCAGCATACTCGGCATAACCACCGCCGCCCAGAAGTGCGCACACTTTGTCGCCCACTTTCCATGAACTTTCTTTTTCTGCCTCAATGCTCATTTCCTTTATAACTCCGGAAATTTCAAGCCCCGGCCAGTCAGGACATCCGGGTGGTGGGGGATAGCACCCCTCTCTTTGCATAAGGTCAGCACGGTTAACACCTGCACAACGCACTTCCACAAGAACTTCTCCGCATTTGAGTACAGGGTTTTCAACCTCTTTCCATATCATGTCTTTATTTGGTTCTATTACTATCGCTTTCATTAAATTTACCTCCGTCTTGTTTCTTGCTTTTACTATACCACCATTGACAAAAATGGGATATATGATATAATATCAAAAAACAAAACTATTCTATCGGGTGATATTATGGAAGCCATTACTTTTTTCAAAGTTGACAAATATGAATACACCAAAACTCACATCTTTGATGTGAGTACATCACCAAGACCTCATTTTTGTATGGGACTTTTGCTTGAGGGAAGTGCAGATATAACAGACAGTGAAAACGGGAATCACATACAACTTGAAAAAGGCGATATCATCTTTGTTCCCATAAATTCAACCTACGTTTCAAAGTGGGTGGCGAGTCCCTGTGCAACATATATCAGTCTTCATTTTATCCTTGAAATCCCAAGTCCCTTTTCAAGACAGCACAGTTTCAGGATTCAAAAGGTCAGTTGCGGAGAAAAATTTGAGAAAATAAGGGATAATTATGAGTTTATTCTTAATAACTATGAAAATGATTATCCGGGCGAACTATCTTCAATGTCAAAGTTTTATGAAATATTGTCCGATGTCTATCCAAATCTTGATGCAAAAAAAGAAACCGTATTAAATGACAGGATTATGCCTGCAGTAAACTATATAGAAAGAAACTATTCAGAAGATGTAAGTGTTGATTTTCTTGCGGGACTTTGCAATATGAGCACCTCAAGATTTTTTCCCAACTTCAAAAAACATATGGGAGAGACACCTGTTGAATATATTAATGATGTAAGAGTTGGCAAGGCGATAACTCTTATGTATGATAATAATCTTTCCATAGAGCAGATAAGTGAAATGGCAGGTTTTAAATCTTCCATATATTTCCGCAAGGTTTTTAAGAAGAAGACAGGTAAAACCCCAACTCAATATAAGAAGACTTCAATGGAACTGTAAGAATCTGTCTTGTATATTTAGGAATTTGCAGAATTTTTCTTGTGCAAAATATATTAAATATATCCGTGAGATTTTGGTTTTACAAAAAAAGGTCACGAAATCCCGGAGGCCTTGTTGAAATAGATTTTTTGATGTGATATAGTTTTAATAAGGTAACAAATTGATACAGTCAGGGTGATACATATGGAATACAAAGTAATAGACGTACACACTCACATCTGGCCTGAAAAACTTGCAGACCGTGCGGTCAGACACGTTGGTGACTATTATAGTTATGATATGCACGGGAAAGGCACAATGGCAGATCTTGTAGAAAGTACCAAAGAGGCAGGAGTTGAAAAATTTGTAATTCACTCATCTGCTTTAAAATCATCTCAGGTTGAGGATGTGAATAATGCCACTGCATCTCACATAACAGAAAACATTGCAGGTTTTGGCACCCTTCATCCGGAATATGAAGACTTTGAAAAGGAAATTGACAGAATCGTTTCCCTTGGCTTGAAAGGAATTAAACTTCATCCGGATTTTCAGTTTTTCAATATTGATGACAGAAGAATGTATGGTGCATATGAAATTTTAAGAGACAAAAAACTTCCCATTCTCTTTCATATGGGAGATGTTAAATACGATTATTCATCTGCCGTAAGACTTATAAAAGTTATGCAGGATTTTCCCGGCATTGTAGTCATCGGTGCACATCTGGGCGGTCACCTCAAATGGGAGCAGACGGAAGAATATCTCATCGGAAAAGATTTATTTATGGACTGCTCAAGCACATCAAGAAAACTTTCACCCGAAAGAATAAAATCCATAATCAGCCGTCACGGCACAGAAAAGATTCTTTTTGGCACAGACTATCCAATAGAAAGACACAAAGAGGGAATAGAGAACTTTTTGTCTTTGGGATTTACAAGGGAAGAAAACGAAAGAATACTTTATAACAATGCATATAACCTGATTTTCAAATAGGGGATGATTGTATGAAAGGCATATATATACACGTTCCTTTTTGCCTGAAAAAATGTAATTACTGTGACTTTTGCTCATATCCTGATATGACAGACCACATAAATGAATACGTTTTAAGGGCAAATTCTGAAATGGAAAAATATAAAAATGAAAAGATAGAGGCGGATACTCTTTATTTTGGAGGAGGCACACCGTCTCTTTTATCGGTGGAGCAGATTTCAAATCTTTTGAAGGGCGCAAAAGAAAATTTTAAAATTATGCCCAAAAGCGAAATAACCATAGAGGCAAATCCGTGTACTGTCAATTCCCAAAAGGCAAATGCCTGGAAAAATATGGGGATTAACCGCATAAGTCTCGGCGCACAGACGTTTTCTGATTCTGAACTTAAAAAACTTGGAAGAATTCATAATTCCGAAGATACAAAAAGAGCATTTTGGGTTTTGAGAGATGCAGGTTTTGACAATATAAGCCTTGACCTTATGTATGCAATCCCGAATCAGGATGAAAAAAGCCTTAAGGATACTCTGAAAGAGTTTATCACCCTTTCACCCGAACACATTTCCTGCTACGGTCTTAAAATTGAAGAAGGAACCCCTTTTTCAAACTTTCTTGAAAAGGGTGAAATATCCGAAAAAAGTGACGAAGAATATGAAAATATGTATCATATTATAAAAGACACTCTTGAAATAAACGGCTATGAGCAGTATGAACTTTCAAATTTTTCAAAAGACGGAAAACATTCATGCCACAATGTGAAATACTGGACAGGAGAAGAATATGTGGGAATAGGGCCCGGTGCATCTTCACTTTATGGTGGGAAAAGATATACAAATACTGGTGATTTTGAAAAATATCTTTCTTCCTTTGAACTTTCGGAAGATGTCATTCTTTCAAAGGAAGACCTTATGAGTGAGTTTATGTTTTTGTCCCTTCGTCTTACAAAGACGGGAGCGTCAAAGACTTTATTCAGGGAAAGATTCGGGCATGATATTTGGGAAGTGTTTCCGGATGCAATAAAAAAACATCTCGGAAACGGACTTTTAAAAGATGAGGGAGACAGATACATTTTGGCACAGAGGGCATACTATATATCAAACTATGTGCTTTGTGATTTCGTGTAATTGTTGAAATTAAATAAATTTTTACTCACCTATTGACAAAAATGTCAAATGGTGGTATCTTATCTTTAGCACTCTTTGATGTAGAGTGCTAAAATTCGTATTTGGACGAAAGATAATTTTCAAAGGAGGATATTATGGAGCTTAGCGACAGAAAGAAAAAAATTCTGCAGGCAATAATAGATGACTATATAGTCTCTGCTGAACCCGTAGGCTCATCTCATATTCTTCAAAAATACGACCTTGGCGTAAGTTCTGCCACCATAAGAAATGAAATGGCAGCCTTGGAAGAAGCGGGTTATCTTGAAAAAACTCACACATCATCAGGAAGAGTTCCGTCATATCTTGGCTACAGAGTCTATGTTGACCAACTTATGAAGGAATACCGCCTGAGCATTGGAGAGATTAATCAGATAACATCGGCACTTCACACAAAGTATATAGAACTTCGCCGCACCATAGAAAACATTTCGGAAATAATGTCTGTTCTCACGGACTATGCCACAATCTACACAACACCCGTTTCATCTTCCTTAACCTTAAACAACATAAAACTTATTCCCATAGACAACAGAAGTTTTGTGGTTATTGCAGTAGTTGATTCAGGTAATGTTAAAAACTGTACTGTGCGCACGGTAAGAGAATATGACATAAATGTTTTGGAGAAACTTTCAAATTACCTTAACCACCGTTTTTCAGGCGCATCAACAGATAAATTCACGCCTGAAATTCTCGAAAGGGAAAAAGAACTTATTCCTGTTGACGAAATGCTCATAAATCCTGTGTTTGATTTTTTGTGTGACATTTCAGGTGAAGAAAATGATGTTGATCTTATTCTTGGCGGAACAAGTAACATCTTCAAACATCCCGAATTCAACAACATTGACCGCACAAAGGAATTTTTCAATTTCCTGAAAAAAGATAACAGTCAGATGATAAAATCTCTGCTTTCAGAAACGGGTGATTCCACTTCTGTTATAATCGGAAATGAAAATCCCGTTTTGAAAGATAAGGATATAAGCCTTATAGTCTCAAACTATTCCCTTGGCGGGAATATGAAAGGCAAACTGGCAATTATCGGCCCCACAAGAATGGATTATGCAAAAGTTATTTCAACCCTTGACTATCTCACAGGTTGCATAAACGAACTTATGGGCGATGATGAAGGAGGAAAGAATATTGATTAAGAATCCCGACAAGTCCGTTGAAGATACAAACGAAGAGATTGAAACGGCACAAAACAACTGTTCAGAAGAAAAATGCGAAAAAAAAGAACAGGCAAAAACAAAATCCAGGTCCAAAAAGACAGATAAGGCTCTTTTGGAAAAGGAAAAAGAACTTGCCCAACTCAAAGACACATATCTGAGACTTTTAGCAGAATATGACAATTTCAAAAAAAGAACTCAGAAGGAGAAAGAAGCAATCTATATTGACTCCGTAGGGGACACAGTAATGGCGCTTTTGCCTGTTATTGATAACTTTGAAAGAGCCCTTGCATCATTCTCTGATGAGGAAAAGGAAAAGGATTTATACAAAGGAATTGAAATGATATATAATCAGACAATCGAAACCTTTGAAAAAATCGGAGTCAAAAAAATTGAGGCTCTCGGCTGTGAATTTGATCCGCTTCGTCACAATGCAATAAT
Organism: Clostridia bacterium; assembly: GCA_045541875.1. Taxonomy (GTDB): domain Bacteria; phylum Bacillota; class Clostridia; order UMGS1810; family UMGS1810; genus RGIG1828. Next base: position 30,600 of record JAZQJX010000074.1, read on the forward strand.
GCATATAGATGATGAATCAATTGCGGATAACACCATTGTTGAAGAATTTCAAAAAGGATATACCTACCGTGACAAAGTTATAAGATACAGCATGGTTAAGGTGGCAAACTAATATATTTGGAGGAATGAAAAATGGCAAAAATTATTGGAATTGACCTTGGTACAACAAACTCTTGTGTATCAGTTATGGAAGGCGGAGAACCTGTTGTAATTGCAAATGCAGAAGGTGCAAGAACAACCCCATCTGTTGTGGCATTTACAAAAACAGGTGAAAGACTTATCGGTCAGGTTGCAAAAAGACAGGCAATCACAAACCCCGACAAAACAATCATCTCCATAAAAAGAGATATGGGAACTGACAGAAAAGTTGCAATTGATGGCAAAAACTACACACCTCAGGAAATTTCTGCAATGGTACTTTCCAAACTCAAAGCAGATGCTGAAAGTTATCTTGGCGAAACAGTAACTCAGGCTGTAATCACAGTTCCTGCATACTTCAACGACTCACAGCGTCAGGCAACAAAAGACGCAGGTAAAATTGCAGGTCTTGAAGTTATGAGAATCATAAACGAACCCACAGCCGCTGCTCTTGCTTATGGTATGGACAAAGACGGCGAACAGAAAATCATGGTATATGACCTTGGCGGCGGTACATTTGACGTATCAATTCTTGAAATCGGCGACGGCCTTTTCGAAGTTCTCGCAACAGGCGGTAACACAAGACTTGGCGGTGATGACTTTGATGAAAAGATTATGAACTATCTCATCGAAGAATTCAAAAAAGAAAACGGAATCGACCTTTCCCAGGATAAAATCGCTATGCAGCGTCTTAAAGAAGCGGCAGAAAAAGCAAAAATTGAACTTTCGGGAGTTGCAACATCAAACATTAATCTTCCCTTTATCACAGCAGATGCAACAGGCCCCAAACACCTCGACGTAACACTTACAAGAAGTAAATTTGATGAACTTACCGCAGACCTTGTTGAAAAAACAATGGAACCCACAAGAAAAGCACTTCAGGATGCAGGTCTTTCGGCATCAGATATCAATAAAGTTCTTCTCGTTGGTGGTTCTTCCAGAATCCCCGCAGTTCAGGAAGCAGTAAAAAAATTTACAGGCAAAGAACCTCACAAAGGCATTAACCCCGATGAATGTGTAGCAATGGGTGCTGCAATTCAGGGTGGTGTTTTGGCAGGTGATGTTAAGGATATCGTTCTTTTAGACGTTACACCTCTTTCACTCGGTATTGAAACTCTCGGTGGAGTTTGCACAAAACTTATTGAAAGAAACACAACAATTCCTGCTAAAAAGACTCAGGTTTTCTCAACCGCGGCAGACAATCAGACCTCTGTTGAAATTCACATTCTTCAGGGTGAAAGAGAAATGGCAGCATATAATAAATCCCTTGGAAAATTCAGTCTCACAGGCATTGCACCTGCACCAAGAGGTGTTCCTCAGATTGAAGTAAGTTTTGATATTGATGCCAACGGTATCGTAAAAGTTACTGCAAAAGATATGGCAACAGGCAATGCTCAGGATATTACAATCACAGCAAGCACAAATCTTACAGACGAAGATATAGACAAGGCTGTTAAAGAGGCAGAACAGTTTGCAGAAGAAGACAGAAAACGCAAAGAAGAAATCGAAGCAAGAAACAGCGCAGACAGTCTTTGCTATCAGTGTGAAAAAGCAATGACCGATTTCGGTGACAAACTTGACTCTGCAGATAAAACAGAAATCGAAGGAAAAATTGCTGATGTTAAAAAAGCATTGGAAGGCACAGATGTTGAGGCAATTAAGTCAGCAAGTGATGCACTTCAGCAGAAATTCTATGAAATTTCATCAAAAATGTATCAGCAGGCAAATCCTCAGGGCGGTCCTGACATGGGTGCTCAGGATCCCAATATGGGCACTCAGGGTGGCACCTATGACGGTGACTACACAGTAGTTGACGACGATAACAAATGATAAAGAGTTATTAATAAAAAGAACGGGAGTGTAAAACTGAAATTTTACATTCCCATCTTTTGTCTCTTTTCTTGAAAGGTGAGATTATGGCAGATAAAAGAGATTATTACGAAGTCCTCGGCGTAGATAAAAATGCTTCGGACGATGAAATAAAACGTTCCTACAGAAAACTTGCAAAAAAATATCACCCCGATGTTAATCCGGGTGACAAAGAGGCTGAAGCAAAATTCAAGGAAATCGGAGAGGCCTATGAGGTTTTAAGTGATTCCGAGAAAAAATCACGCTATGATCAGTTTGGTTTTGCAGGTGTCGATCCGAGTTACGGCGGAGGCGGTGGCGGAGGATTCGGCGGATTTGGCGGAATGGACTTCGGAGACATTGGAGATATTTTCGGTTCTATGTTTGGCGGTGGTTTTGGTTCTTCTCAAAGAAGAAGAAACGGTCCGAGACGCGGCTCTGATATAGAAGAAAGCGTTCTTCTTTCTTTTGAAGAGGCGGCATTTGGTGTAAAAAAACAACTCAAGATATATGTCATTGAAGATTGTGAGGAATGTAAGGGAACTGGCGCAAAGAATCCGTCTGACAAGCAAACCTGTCCCCACTGCAACGGTACAGGTCAGATAAGAAACGTTCAGAACACAATGTTTGGTCAGATGATAAACACTCAGGTTTGCGGACACTGCCGCGGTGAGGGAAGCATAATCAAATCTCCCTGCGGAAAATGTCACGGAAAAGGAAAGGTTAAAAGAGCCAAAAATATTGAGGTGGATATTCCTGCAGGAATCAATGCAGGCGAAACTGTAAGTTACAGAGGGCTTGGAAATGCAGGAACAAAAGGGGGACCGTCAGGTGACCTTCTTGTGACAGTTTCCATAAAGAAACATCCTGTTTTCACACGTTCAGGATATGATGTTGTTTTGGATGTTCCCATCACATTTGTTCAGGCAACCCTTGGTGCGGAAATTGAAATTCCCGTTCTTGATCCTGACAAAAAATATGAACCGGGAAAAATGACCTACACAGTTCCCGAGGGAACACAACCCGAAACTGTTGTGAGACTTCGTTCAAAAGGTATTCCCCACGTGAGAAGCGGTGCAAGAGGGGATATGATTTTAAAATTTACTGTTGAAGTTCCGAAAAATCTTTCCTCAGAGCAAAAGGAAATTATTGAAAAATTTGCATCATCAGCAGGGGAAACAAACTTTAAACAGAGAAAGTCTTTTGTAGATAAAATGAAAGATTTTTTCGATAAAAAGTAAATAAACAATTCATAAAAAAGACTGAATCCAACCGTGGGTTCAGTCTTTTTTTCGCAACTACGGTTTCATAACCGAATTTTTGTACTCTTTGGGAGGCATATTCATCACTGCCTTGAATTTCTTTGAAAAATACACATAATCCGTATATCCGCATTTATATGCAATTTGCTCTAAGGTAAAATTTTTACCGTATATGTCAATTAAAAATACAGCGTGGTTAATTCTTAAATTTGTCAAAAAACCGTTGGGGGTTTTCCCTGTGATTTTTTTAAACTGTGCCCGAATATAGTCTTCGGCATATCCGCTTTTTTGAGAATGCTTCCAAGATCAATATTACAATCAAAAAACTTTTCCGTAATTTCGCCGGCAATTTTATTAACCAAAAATACCATAGATGCAATCAGAAATGTCAACAAAGACCGTGTGATAATCATAGGTGGTATTGAATGGAACAATCCGCCGGGACTTGACGGACTCAGAGTGTATGATGATGAAAATATAATATACACATTCCATTGCTATGCACCTCACGAATTTACCCATCAGCAGGGTGTGCTTCAGGCAATGCAGCTTTACTATAACAGAAAACTTGAATACCCCTCAGAAGATATTGAAAAATACAGAGAATATTACCGTGTTCATGGGATTTTTGACGCATATAAGGACATCGACAGAATTGACATTGAATTTTTGAAAGATTACCTTGAACCTGCAAAGAGATTTATCCAAAAAAATCCCGACAAAGTTTTATGGTGCGGAGAGTTTGGAACCATCCGTCATTGCAACATAAAATACCGTGAAAACTGGATGAGGGATATGATAACCATATTAAATGAGTGGGATATTCCATATTGTGTGTGGAACTATCTCAGCACTCCCAATGACGGCTACAGTATTATAAAAAGAGAAAACGTCAATTATTTGATATAATATATCATTGACTATCTGACTGGTGAATGTATATAATTATTTTCAACACCTCAGAATAAACAGAAAACATAAAAATATATTGAATTCTAAAAACGGTTATGATATTATTTTGATATAATATTATTGATGCGTATATTGGAGGAAAACAGTATGAGCGAAAAACTTGAAAAAGCAGCCCGTGGCAGAAGAGAACTTATGAAAAATGCAGTTGCTGCATATGCAGGGAAAAATTCTGTGTTACTGCACGGTGAAAAATCATATATATCAGACGATTCAAAGGTATGCCCATATGAAAAAGATAGTCTTCATATGATTCCTCTTGACTTTTTCCTTAAAACAATCGGGAAAGAAAATGAGAAAACTTCATTTGAAACATCGGAAGAAAAAGATGGGGTTTTATATGCATCACTTGAAGAACTTTGCAAAATTTACGGAAAGTTTTTACATACAGAAATAAACGGTCTTATGATATATTCTGATGATGATATTGAGAAAGACCTTGACTGGCAACGTAACACAGATGTTATGAGAAATATCTGTGAATCCTTTATGTTTGAAGATATTTCAGGAAAAGAAATAGCTGCTCTGATTGAAAAAAATCACCCCGGCCATCACCATCCGAGACTTTTGCTTTCTCAGGAAAAGATAGATTTTATAAAGAGTGAACTTTCAAAAGAAAACGGCGATAAAGTTTACAAAAAAATATTTGAAAATATAATAACTTATGCAGATAGATTTATGACTGAAAACAGTTCAGGCTATGAAATAAGAGACGGAATCAGACTTTTGTATGTGTGTCGCGAAAACGGTGAAAGGATGATACTTTGCGCTCTTGCCTACCTTTTGACAGGAGAAGAAAAATACGCAAAAAGGGCATATCTTGAAATGTATAACTGTGCCTGCTTTGTAAACTGGAATCCCTATCACTTCCTTGATGTGGGTGAAATGTGTGCAAACCTTGGCATATGCTATGACTGGCTTTATAACTGGATGGACGAAAATGAAAGACTCTATATCCGACGTGCCATATTCCAAAAAGGTATAATGCAGATTATTGATGACTTTGACGATAAAGAAAGAAAACGTTCCTGGAACTGGAGAGGTGACCTTGCGGATAACTGGTGCCTTGTAATTTCGGGCGTAGGTCTTAGTGCAATGTCAATATTTGATGAACTGTCAGAGGAAGAAAGACCATATGCAGAGCGTGCGATGGAGCAGACTCTTCTTGATATGAGACGTGCTCTCAGCCTTTTTGCACCCTATGGCGGCTATGAAGAAGGATTTAATTACTGGGGCTATGCAATGGAATATTTCACCCAGACCATAGAGTCTCTGAAAAATGCCGCAGGAAGTTATTTTGGTTATGTGGATGTTGTGGGAATGAAACTTACAAACAAGTTTATGATGGCTGTCAACGGCTCTGTCAGTGTGTTCAGTTATCACGACTGCGCAAGACCCGGCTCAGACTATCCTCCCCAGATGATGTTTTTAGCAAAATATTTTAACACTCTCCACGAGGCAAAACCGAGAATAGAGATGATTTTAAACGGTGGTCTTCCCGGGGAAGGTCACGATGTATATTCGGATCTTTTCTGGTACGATCCGAAAATGCTTGATGCAGGCAATAGTTCAGAGGTTAAAGATGTGTTTTTGCCTATTTCCGAAATTGCAACAATGAGAAGCGGATGGACAAAAGAAGATATGTTTGCAGGATTCCATTGTGATAATCCTCTGGGTGACGGAAAAGGCCACAGCCATATGGATGTTGGAACATTTGTCATGGATGCATTTGGTGAAACATTCTTCATTGACCTTGGTGCAGATAATTATAATGTTTCCGACTACTATAACACCTACCGTGTAAGAGCAGAAGGTCACAACGTTCTTGTGTTCAATGCTGATGAAAGACACGGACAGAAAAAAGGCGGAATCGGCGGAATTGAAAAATATGAATTTGGTGAAAATGAAAGTTTTGCAATCGGTAACCTTTCAGATGTGTATGACGATGACATCGGAATTGAAACATACAAAAGAGGGGTGAAAATAGGCGAGGGCAAAACGGAAGTAAGTGTTCAGGACGAAGTGAAATTAAACAAAAAAGCCTCTGTATGGTGGTTCGCTCATACAGAAGCAGATGTTGCGATTTCACCTGACGGAAAAAGTGCAATTCTCACAAAAGGCACAAAGAAACTCAAAGCAACACTAAACTGCAATGCTGATGCAAAATTTACTGTTATGGATGCAAAACTTCTTCCCAAGTCACCTGTAATTAAAGATCAGGAACCAAATGACGGTGTCAGAAAACTTTCCATATACCTTAAGGACATAGAAGAACTCAATCTCTGTGTAACATTCTCATCGCCCGAGGCTGAAAAAAGAGATTTTGTTCCGATGGAAAAATGGTGTAGTAAATAACAAAAGGAGAAAATTATGAAACTGTTAACTTTAGAACAACACCGAAAAAGAATTAATAATATCAACGAAGCCGAAAGGGATAATATAACATATACCAAAAGACACAGAATAGTTGATTATATGCCGGGACAGTCAACTTATAACCTTGGGGATTATCCTGCCAAATTTTCTATTGAGCCAACAGAATATGATTATAATCTTTTAAAAAGTATGGCAGAAAACGGAGTTAAACTCATTCAGATTCACGAAGAGTGGAATGATGCCATAAGACATCTTGGTGCGGATAAATTTACAAGCCATGATCCCGAAGGTATGCAGAAATTTGTTGACCTTTGTCACTATTTTGGTATAAAAATAATCCCCTATATTTCAACGGGATATTTCCACATATCAGATCCTGATTACAGAGAGGATTTCGGACGCCCGGGATGTGACTATGCTTTTCGCTCTCTTTATTCAGACTTCAGAAAATGCTATGCCGGAAGTGCAAGCTGGAGAGAATATATGCTCAAAAAGACCTTTGAAGCAGTTGATAAATACGGTTTTGACGGCATATACAATGACTGGGGATATGACGGACTCGACATCCAGCAAGAAAAGGATGTAAACAAAGATGTATATGACATAAAATTTCCTTATGATCCTGAAATTGAAGACCTTCTCTGCCTTGTATATAACGAAGTAAAAAGAAGAGGAGGCGTGTACAAGGTTCACGCAGACCTCAACAACTGCCCCAATACCAAAGACAGAGTGTATGACTATCTGTGGATAGGAGAGGGAGTAAAAGGAAAGAACTTTGGCATAGGCAAAGAATATCAGCCCTACATAGTTCCCTGTCAGCATATGCATTTTAATGAATATCCTACTCTCGATTACTACTATGCCACAACCATTCCTTTCATGCAGTTCCCACTTCTTAAATCAGGACGTCCGTTCTATGGAAAAGCCATAGATGTCCCCGGTGTTAAATACTACACACCCATAGAAGATACCTTTGAAGCAAGAGTCCAAAAATATATGAAAGATCATCCCGACGGCCCATATGTATACAGTCTCTGGTCAGGAATTCCCGACGATACAATGGAATATTCAAGATGGTCAAAATTCATGGCACTCTACAGACCAATGGTTGAGCAAAGCAGCATTGCCTACATTGAACTTCGTGACAGTTCGGCAATATTGTCCAAACTTCCCGGTGATGTGTATGTTTCAATGTTTGTAAATGAAGATATGTATCTTGTGGCATCAAATCTCACAGATGAGGATTACACCCTTGTTCTTAAGGATAACTGGAAGGACAGACAAAGTGATAAGATCAGTAAATCTTTCACAATAAAACCGGGAGAGATAGTATTTTTAGTTAAATAAAATTGCACCTCGGATTTATTAAATCATTTTATCAGAAAAACAAGACTAACCTCAACTTTTAAAGCAGGTTAGTCTTATTTTTAATAACAATTATGTACTTTTCTATTTATGTTATACCATATTTGACGGAAAAAACAACCCCCATGAATAAAAAATTATCGTCGCTTTTAATAAAAATAACGCTATCCATTTACTTTGAAGCTCTTATGTGATATAATTGTAAATAATTATATTAATGGAGGGCTGTATTAGACTCAGCAGAAATAGTTTGACCTCAGTTTTCACATAAATAATCAATTCTGTCAGGACTTATTTTTTAAAGGTAGGAGATGATAACGGTGATTTACGAAAATCTGATAACATCATTAACATCCGGGGTGTCTCTGGTTTTGAGAATGTTATCATAGTCCGATAAAGAGCCATCAAAACATCCTTGACATACCTGTGATATTATGGTACATTTAACTTAAGAATTTAATTTCTGAAATGTGTATTTTGCCTTTTTAAGGACTTTTACATTATGATTTTATAATTTGTATTTTTTTCGGAAAATTAATGGTAATCTAGATAGAACATACGGGAGATTTTTCCCATTATGACACAGGAGGGAGACCATGTCTGCAGAAGAAAGACGCAGTCAAATTGAAGCACTGTTAAGAGAACACAAGGAACTGGATGTCAGCTATATTGTAAATAGCTTTGATGTATCCAGTGTAACCATCAGAAATGATTTGATATATCTTGAAAGAAATGGCATCGTTGAGAGGAAATTCGGGAAGGTAGTGCTTAAAATGGACTTCCCGAGCTTCAGTATATTTGATCCTCATACAATTAAGGAACTTGATGCCAAGGAAAAAATAGGAAAACACGCAGCAAGACTCATTAATGATAATGAATCAATTCTGCTTTATACTGGTAGCACAACTCTCCAAATTGCAAGGTTTTTCCCGAAAGATAAGCATGCTATCGTTGTTACTAACTCATTGAGTATTGCAAACGAGTTACGCAAGGAAAGTCTTGCAAAGATTATCTTTTTAGGTGGAAATTTAAATATTGAAACAGGATCAACTTATGGAATTGGTGCTATAAAGCAACTGGAATACTATAATATCGATAAGTTGTTTCTGGCTGTTGACGGAATTAGTGCAAGCGGTGGAATCACAAACGATCAACCTTTTGAAACGGATATCAATAACGCAATGATAAATAAAGCAAAAGAGGTTATTGTTGTTGCAGACCATACCAAAATCGGAGTAGATAGATTTGTAAAATTGCAAAGTCTCGACAAGGTGGACAGACTTATCACAACATCCAAGGCAGATGCCGAAGAACTTAAGCGAATCAGCTCATTAGGAGTTAAAATAGATATTGTTTAATCCAATACGCATTTTGAAACGGCAAAATAATCTTGAAAGAGGGAAATCCACTTGTGGATTTCGCTCTTTTTGTTTTGGAGAAGATAAGGGTGAGTGGAAATAATTTAGTTTTACTAAGATAACAACTTCGTAAAAATAGCCAAATAATAATATAAAAATAATAATAAAAAAACAATAAATAAACAATAAACGCATTGACAAAAGTATGGTTTGGTTATATAATTAGTTCAAATATGAAAGTATAAAATGAAGTCTTGAGGAAAAATAGCGAGACGGGAGGATTCTTAATGAGTGAGTATGTGATCCTTGCCCTGGATATTGGCGCAAGCAACGGTAGAGGTGTGCTTGGTTATTACAATCCTGAGGGTAAGTTGCTTCGCACCGAAGAGGTGCATCGCTTTTTTCATCGGTATGTAACCATAGCAGGAACTGTATGCTGGGACTATATTACCATTTACAATAACATAATCGAATGTTTACGGCTGTGCAAAAAACGTGGAGTTGAGCTTGATTGCATCGGTATTGACACTTGGGGACAGGATTATGCCTACATCGGTAAACATGGTCAATTAATGGGTGCACCGCGATGCTATCGTGATCCGATCAATGAAACACACGGGTCAGCATTGGAAATGCGTTTGGGATTGGACCCTAAGCAATTATATGAGCGCAGTGGGGTGACAACCGGCAACATCAGCACCGTTCGTCAATTGGAGCATGATAGTCGTGAACTTCCGGAGTTGTTTGATAATGCCGCCTACTGGGTGAATATGCCATATTTGTTTGTGTATTTGCTATCAGGAATTGTCGGGAGTGATATTACATTGCTTTCTCTTGGTGGATTGTTGGATCATACCAAGAAGCAGATAAGCATCGAGACGGTTGAAGCTCTTGGCTGTGCGGATAAAATTCCAACAGTTTTTCCTTGTGGAACTATTATGGCACATACCGGTAGGGAGGTGCTGGAATCTACCGGCTACGACAGAGTGCCTATTGCCTGTGTTAATGGTCACGACACTTCCAGCGCAGTTTCTGCTATTCCGCAGCGAGATGAGTTTTTGTGGATCAGTAGTGGCACCTATGGTATGCTTGGCGCGGTAGCGGAGGACTTTTCTATCAGTGACAGCTCATATCATATGAGAATTAACAGCACGCCTTTGGGCGACGGACGTACATGTCTGATGCAAGGTGCTGCAGGAATGTATTATTTCCAGCAATGTATGAATTTTTGGCAAGATCATGGCGAAGATATTACCTACGAAGAACTGACTGAGTATGCACTATCCCACGAAAACGATGTGTGGTTTAAATTTGATACTATTCCTTCTATGACCACAGATATGCCTGCTCAATTACAAGCGGCTTGCAAGCGTAATGGCTTTGAACCGCCACAGTCTTCAAAAGAGTTGTACGTAGCGTTTGCTAATAGTCTTGCAAAACTTACCGCCAAAAAACTAATGGCGTTAGAAGATATTCTAGGTAAGCGGTTTGACAAAATTTATGTAATGGGCGGTGGCTCCAAGGCAGACGGAGTAAATATTCGAATTGCACGGGAGTGCGACCGGGAATTGTTTACCGGTTTGACTGAAGCATCTTCCATCGGGAACATGTTGGCACAGTTGGTGGCTGTTGGTGCTGTCACGTGGCAGGAAACCGCTGAAATTTCTGAACGTTCATTTCCTCTTCGCCGATTTGGGGTGTAACATTATTCAGTATTTAATCAAAAAGGAGTTTATATTATGAAAATCATTGATGCACATATGCACGTTGGTGCCAACGTTGGTCGCATGGTTCCTGATCAATCGGTAGAGGCTTTGATTTCTGTTATGGACAAACTTGGAATTGAAAAATGTATTAGTGCAGGTGGTCTCACAATGAGAGGACGCTACGAGGAAGGCTTGTCCATTGATGGTGAATATTATGAAAAGAGTGGTGGTCGCATATATAGTTTCTTTGGCTACAGACCTCCATACTGCGAAGATGCAATTTCCTGCATTCGTACACACAAGGGGGATCCTCGTTTTCGTGGTATTAAGATCCATCCGTCAATATCACAAATAAAAGCAACTGACGAGAGCTACCGAGCTTGCTGGGAAATTGCCAAAGAGCAGAATTTGCCAATTATGGCACACACGTGGGCAACGTCGAGTTATAATCCGGCTCAAACTTATGCCACTGCAGATTTGTTTGAAAAGTGGCTTCGTGAATATCCTGACGTCATCTTCGTATTCGGCCATTGCGGCGGCCGTTACAATGGTATCAAAGATGCTATAGAACTTGGTAAAAAGTACAAAAATGCCTACTTCGACATTACCGGTGATATTTGGTACAATGGCTTTGTTGAGGAAATGGTGGAACAAATTGGTAGTGATCGTATAGTCTATGGAAGTGATTATACTATGATTGAACAACGTCCGATGTTGGGGGTTGTGTTGGGGTCGAATATCTCGACTTTGGATAAGGAGAAAATTCTTTATCACACTGCCAATCGAATCTATTTTGGTCAGGAATAAGGGGGGCAGAACAATGAGCGTACAAGAACATAGTGAATGCTTTAAAGAATGGATTGCTGACGCAGATATATTTGACATCGACATTTGGTGGGATCCCACCTTTGACGAAGGTTTTATCACTTTTGATGACTTTGAAAAGCAAATGCTTGCCTATGCTGAATATGGAATTACAAGCGGCATTATTTCTGCTATGGACGGAAAAAAATATGATTACATATACGCCAACAACCAATTAGCCGAGTTGTTACCAAAGGCTCCCGGGTTTTATGGCTGTATGACGTTGGTTCCGGAAGTTGCATACTGTGATGACAAAGGCGAGGCATACATTTGTTCGCTGATGGATAAGGGCTTTGTTGCGGCGCGTCTTTTCCCAAAGACATATATTCACTCTACACAGGAATACACCATTGGTCCACTGCTTGATACATTGGAAAAATTGGGTGTTCCACTCATGATTTGGCATATTGAGTGCACCTGGGATGACTTTGATCGCATTTGCACCAATCACCCCAACCTCAGTGTTATTGTAGAGAGCCATGACCGTAAACTATTGTATCATGCCCGTGATTATGTTGGTTTGATGCGTAAACATAAGAATTTTTATGTTGAAACACACAATCTGGTATTGTTTGACGAGTTCAAGACATTGGATGACTATGGATGTGCTGAACAACTTATTTATGGTTCTGACTATCCATATATGACACCTCATTTTTCGCTATATCCAATTAAGGAAGCAAATATATCTGATGAAAAGAAACAGAAGATTCTTGCCGGAACTGCACGGAAGATATTTCCGATAAAATAAATGTACCCGATGATTAATAAAGAAAAGGAGAGATTATTGTGAGCGAAAAAAAGATAATTAAACCCAAACTGATGTGTGCCAGTGCCACTTTCAGTAATATGTGTGACCGATTTGTTAAAGGTGGTTATAAGAATGATGCATGGGTGCCCGCCAATTTGGATGAAAGATTAGAAGCTTTTGCTAAAGTGGGAAATATGCATGCCGTTGGTTATAGCTGGTTCTTGGATGTAGAGCCTGTTGACCCCATTCAATACAAAGATAAACTTGCACAGTACGGATTCCGTGTGGGATGTGCTTGCCCTGCGAACTATATTGAGGCACACTGGAAATATGGAACTTTTGCTGCTCGTAATCCTCAGACACGTCGGGATATCATCGACTTGAGCAAGCGACATATGGATTGGGCAGAAGCAGCTGATGCAACTGATATTATGTTCTGGCTTGCCCACGATGGCTATAACTATCCTTTCCAGGATCATTATGAAACTCATTGGGACTATCTGGCAGAAAGCCTGGCGGAGGTTTGCGCCTACAAGCCGGATATGAAGGTGACAGTGGAATATAAAAACTATGAGCCTCTGACACATCAGTATGCGGCAGACTTGGGCAAGGTAATGTTACTCTGCGACCGGGTAAATAAGATGACTGGACACGACAACTGTAAGGTAATCGTAGACTATGGTCACGCTTTGTTTGGCAATGAAAATCCGGCAGAAAGTGTGGCGCTTGCCAACTCCTATAATATGCTTGGCATGATTCATCTCAACGACAATATGGGACGTTTTGATGATGACCTGATTTTTGGTACCGTTAGTTTTTGGCAGGGGCTGGAATTCTTCTGGAAATTATTGCAGATTGGTTATATCAACGAGGATATCAACAACAAGGAAGGTTGGTTTGTGATGGACAACTGGCCTGCTCGTATGGATGGCGTGGAAGCTACCACCGAATTTATTAATATTGTGCATCATATGGTTAATCTGGCTGCTTCGCTTCCTGCTGATGAGATTCGCGAGCTGCAGGCGCGTGATGGCAATCCGCCGCATATTTATAAGATATTGCGTGAGTATGTGTTGAAAGAAATTTAAGAAAATAGTATATGAAAAAGTGGCAGTTTATTTGACTGTATAATTGACATCTCCCTTTATGATTAACAGACAAGGGGGATGTTTTTTTTGCTCATTAGTGTTGTTTCGCTTATTTATGCGAAAATATCCAATAATAACCAAAAACAAAGCCAAAACAAAGTAAAAAGAAACTAAATAAAAATAAATTACTATTGACAAAGGTGGCATTTTATTATATAATATTTTTGCGATTAAAAGATAATTAAAACACAAAAATGTGTCAATCTGACGCTACTATTAAGAATATGGAGGTTTTTTTCGTGGATTCATTGCTTGAAAAAGTTTACAGTATTCAGCCCGAGGACATGGATGAATACAAAAAACATCTGATGGTGGGTGGCGGAAGTCCCGGTCCGTGCCTTGTAAAAGGTAAAGGAATCCGTGTATCGGATATAAACGGCAAAGAGTATATCGACTGTACATCACAAAGCTGGGCTTTATATTTGGGTCATGGAAATGACGAAATCAGAGATACGGTATACGAGCATATGGGAAATACCGGTCACATACATCAGGGATTTGACACAAAGCCCCGTTTTGCACTTGCAAAAAAACTTGCAGAACTGGCACCGAAGAACCTGAACCGTGTATCTTTTACGGTAGGAGGAGGTCCTGCAATTGAAGCTGCTATGAAAATAGCGCTCAAGAACAGACCAGGGGCACGCAGATTTTTAACATTAAAGGATGCGTACCATGGCACAACACTCTCAACTGCAGGTGCTTCATGGATTTCAACAAAAGCGGCAGGTGAATTCACCGGATATCAGAATTTTTCCCGATGCTTAAATGATGTATTTACGCGTATCCCAAATCCATATTTGTATCAGTGGGATATGACTGATAACCCTGAAGATTGTATTGACTACTGCCTTAAGGTTGCAAGAGAAACTTTGATAAACGGAGTGTGCGGACCTGTTGCCGGTATTATTGTTGAACCAATCCAGGCAAGCGGAGGTCAGATACCGCTTCCGAAACGCTATTTGCAGGGACTGCGCGCGCTTTGTGATGAAATGGGTTGTCTGTTGATTTTTGATGAAATTCAGACATATTGCAGAATCGGCAGCTTCTTTGCAGCTAATTATTATGATGTTGAGCCTGATATTATTTGTTTGGGCAAAGCTCTCGGAGCAGGCTTTCCAATTGCCGCAGTTATCATTCACGACCGTTTAAAAGGCTTTGAAATAACTGGTGAAGAACTTCACACATTTGCAAACAACAGTATTTCACAAATTGCTGCATTAAAACAAATTGATATTATTGAAAGAGATAACCTTCTTGAAAACGCAAATATTGTAGGTAAGCACATTGCCGACAGATTAGCCGTGATGCAAAAAGAAATACCGCAGATTGGCGATATTCGTCAGGTTGGATTACATATTGGAATTGAGATGGTAGAGGACCCTGTAACAAAAGAGCCTAATAAGAAAGCCGGCGAGATTAAGTCAAAAGCAATGGAAAACGGAATGATTCTCGGTACAGGCGGTTTCAGAAAAAATATTCTTAAAATTAAGCCGCCATTGATCACAACATTGGAAGAGGCCGACGAGATTTGTGACATCTTCTACAAAACCTTGAAGGAAGTTCTGTAAGTTAAAGGAGAATAAACTTATATGTTCGAAATATCATTAAAAGGTAAGACCGCTTTGGTAACCGGCGGTGCCAGAGGTATTGGTGCCCAAATTTGTAAGCAGATGGCAAAAGCGGGCGCTAGGATTATTGTGAATTACTACAACTGCGATGCAGACCGTGAGGCACTTAAGACTTTGGTTCCATTGCTGGAGGAAAATGGCGTTGAGGTTCTGACCTGCATGGCAGATGTGGCAAACGAGGACGAAGTCAATGCCATGATGAAAGAGGCAGAGAAATTTGGCGGTGTGGATGTATTGGTTCACAATGCGGGCATTACTCCAGTTGCAAAGATTGAGGAAATGAGCACCGAAGTGTGGCGCAGAGCCATGGGAGTTATTCTGGACGGAGCCTTTTTCCTCACACGAGGTGCACTTCCTCATATGCTTGAGCAAGGTAAGGGTAACTTTATCATGGTAACAACCAACTGCACTGTCAACGGCGGTGGCGGAAGTGCTGCTTATCCTGCGGCAAAGTGTGGCGTAGAGGGTTTGGTAAAGCAGCTTGCCTATGAATATGCAGGAAAGGGAATCCGGGCAAACGTGATTCGTCCTGCGGTTATTGATACGGATTTGTTGAGACAACGATATCCCTCCGATGAGGAAATTGCCGAATACGGGAAAAGACTTCCCGTAGGTCATGTCGGAACAGCGGAGGATATTGCAAATGTGGCAGTTTTTCTGGCATCGGATATATCCGAGTATATCTGCGGTGAAAGTATTCTTGTAGATGGCGGAAGAACCTACTACAAAAAATGATTAAATAACGAAAAAACAATAAAAATAACGAAAAATGAGGAGGGAACAATGCATGCTTAAATATGGCAAAAGATTCATAAGTTCTTTGCTTGTAGTCGCTATGCTTATCTCGGGATTGATAACTGTTGCTTTTGCAGAAGAAAGCAGCCAGGCAGACAAAGTAATTATGATAGATGATTTTCAATCCTACGTTGTAGGCGCATCGACAGTCAGCGGCTACAGTTGCGTTACGAAAGGCAATGAGTGGAAGATTAAAGAGGAAGACGGCAATAAGTTCTATGCCATGACCGTTAACACTTCCAGCGATGCCTACTTTAACGGTACCCTCCCCGAAGTGTTGGGGGGAAAGTTTGTATTCCAGTTTGATATCAGGTTCCGTGATTACGGCCCCGTTGAAAAATTGTTGTATTTTGCTGCCGATGGTGGAGGAGATATTTTCACAATTAAATTCAACGCCGACGGAACAATGACAACAAATGACGGTACCTTCATTGCGAACTATGCGCTGAATAAATTCTATACAGTTACATTGGAAATGGATGCTGACAAAGACACAATGAGTGTCAAGTTCAACAATAAATGGAGACGTCTCAATCATCCCGTGGATGTCAGACCCATAAAACAATTCAGATTCCATATGAGATATCCCTCCGGTGTAAGCACAGTAGATTTCGATAATTTATTGATATACACAGGAAAGTACAGAACTATTGACTTAACTTCAAGCGTACCAACAACCGGAGAAACTGAAAATACAGTTTCTTATGAGATTAAGAAGGACATATGTGCAATGTACGTTGGCAAGAGCAGTACTCTTGTAAGAGGCGAGCAGGTATATATGGCACCCGGAGACGATGTGGTTGTTCCCTATAAGAACGGTGATATTAAAATGATTCCCGTTAGCCACTTTGTAAGCACTTTAGGTGGCAAAACAGTATGGAACAGTGAGGATCAATCTGCAACCATGACTGCCAGAGGAAAAAACGTTACAATTTATCAGAACAGCCAGAAGTGCCTTGTTGACGGTGTTGAACGTACTCTGTCCTGTGCGGCACAGATAGGCCCCGGCAACGCAATGTGCGCTCCTGCAAAGGATCTTTGCGAAATCTTTGATCAGTTCTTCCATGAAGAAATAAACGGTCTTATTATATACAGCGATAATGACTACAGCAAAGAGCTGGACTGGACAACCAATTTGAAGGTTATGCGTAACATCTGCGAAAGCTTCATGTTTGATGATGTTACCGGTGAAGAGATGTCAGCTATGATTGAAGCAAAACATCCGGGCAATCATCACCCACGTCTTATTATGACAGAAGAAAAATTTGCAAAAATCCGTGCTGAAATCAATGACCCTAATGGCGATGAAGTATACAAGAAACTGTTCCAGCTTCTCAAGAAGAATTGTGACAAATTTATGGAAGAGACAACATCGGGTTATGAAATCAGAGACGGTATCAGACTTTTTAATGTTGCAGTAGAAAACGGCGACAGGATGCTTAGCCTTGCGCTTATGTACAATCTGACCGGTGATGAAAAATATGCCCGTCGTGCATATGAGGAAATGTATGTTTCATCATGTTTTGTAGACTTCAATCCCTACCACTTCCTTGATGTAGGATTATTGGCATCATATCTTGGTCTTTCATATGACTGGATGTATAACTGGATGGATGACAGTCAGAGAAGAAAAATCAGAGAATCAATTGTAAAAAAAGGTGTATATCCCATAATAGAAGACTTTGACAATCTTCCCAGAAAACGTTCCTGGGACTGGAGAGGCGAACTTGCGGATAACTGGTGTCTTGTAATCAGCGGTGTATGCGTAGGTGCTATGGCTGTTGTTGATGAAACTGAAGGCCTCGACAGAATCAACTGTGAACGTGCAATGGAACAGACACTTATTGATATGAGAAGAGCGCTCAGTCTCTTTGCTCCCTATGGTGCTTATGAAGAAGGCTTTGGTTACTGGGACCTTGCAATGCGTTATTTTGTACAGACACTTTGTGCACTTGATACCGCTATCGGCAAAGATTTTGGTTATAAAGATGTAGTCGGAATGGAAATGACAGACCAGTTTATACGTGCTACGAATGGTTCTGTTTCCATATTTGCATACCATGACGGTAATAGTGGTGAAGTCTTCTGGCCTTCTCCCATTATGTGGCTTGCGTCCGCATTCAACAAGCCTGATATTGCCAAACCCCGTGTTGATGCAATTATGAAGGGTGATGCGAATAAAACGCAGCTGATATGGGATATATATCTTTATGATCCCATATTCAACCAGTCGCACGATTCCGCAAGTGCTCTTGACACTGCTCTTCCCATTGCAGAGATTGCAACCATGAGGAGCGGATTTGACCAGGATGATATGTGGCTTGGATTCCACTGCGATAATCCTATGGGCGACGGCGGCGGACACGACCATATGGACTGTGGTGTATTTGTGCTTGACTCCCAGGGTGTCAACTGGTTTGAAGACCTTGGTAAAGATGATTATAATATAAGCAACTACGCACATTGCTATCGTAAAAGAGGCGAAGGACACAATGTTGTAATCTTTAATCCCACATCGGACTATTCCTTCAAGAAAGGTGGTAGCGCCAACCTTGAAAAAACCGAGTTTGCTGAATGTGGTGGCTATGCAATCGGAAACCTTGACAATGCGTACAGAGATGATATAGGTGTTATAAGTTATAAGCGTGGTGCGAAACTGGATGACCTCAGAAGAGTTGCTACAATTCAGGACGAAATCAGACTTTCCGCTCCTGCTGAAATGTACTGGTTTGCTCATACGAAAGCAGATATTGATGTTGCAAAAGACGGTAAATCAGCAATTCTTTCATATAACGGAAAGAAACTTCTTGCAAAAATAGTAAATGGTGATGGTGCAACCTTCTCGGTAATGGATGCAAAGCCCCTTCCCACATCACCCCAGATTCCCGAACAGAACCCCAACAACAGCGTAAGAAAACTTACTATTCATATGCCTTCGGTTCAGGAAATTGACCTTTGCGTAAGTTTTGCAGACTATACTGAAGCATATTATGAAGGACTTTATAATTTTGAGTATATTCCTATATCACAGTGGAAGGCTCCCGAAGGTGAAATGCCGGATACTTCCTATGCAGAACTTACAGGTATCTACCTTGACGGCAAACTTATTGAAGACTTTGATCCTCATAAGTTTGAATACTACTTTGAATCTGATAGCTTAGATGATCTCAACAAGGTGATTACAGCTACAGGCGAGGGTGAAGTTCTTGTATCGCCTGCACTAAATCCTCTTGGATCAAGAACAGTTCTTGCAAAGGGTATAGGTACGCAGAGACCCAGAGCCTATGTTTTGAAATTCAACCTCAGACCCACACCCGGCGAGCCGGAAGGAAAGACGGTTATCAAGCCTGTTGATATTAAGGTTAGCCACACTCCGCAGGCACAGAACGTTGCAGCAAACCTTGCAGATGATAAGCTTGATACCAAGTGGGCAGCTATTGGTATCCAGTGGCTTGAGTATGACCTTGGCTCAGTAAAAGACCTTGACAGTTTGGGTATCGTATTTTTGGAAAGTACCACAAGAACTGCACAGTTCGAAATCTTGACCTCTGAAGATGGTGAAAACTATACTCAATGGTTCGATGGTGATTCACTAAATACTCCCGAATTTGCAAACCATAAACTCCCGGGTGCAAAAGCACGTTATGTAAAGGTAATTGTAAAAGGTTATGACAACTCTACTGATAATTGGAATTCCGTAATGGAAGTAAGAGTTTACGGAAAATAATTCTTTTATACAAACAGGGAAGGAATGAAATAATGAAAAAACAAATAAAAAGACCTCTTGCCATTTTGATAATAGCAATAATGTGTTTCACAATTCAGTTTTCTACCCTTGCAGATGGCGTTATGTATGACCGTAATTTTGATGACTGTGAAACAATGACGGATTTTTCAAACACTATTAAAGCCTTTGGGGGATATTATGATACCTCATACTTTAGCATTCAATCATGGGAAGGCACCGATGACGCACATTGGGGAAAAAGCCTGAAATACACAAACGGTCCCAATAACGAACAGATATGTTTTTATAGCAAAGCAACTGCTTATGATAAGTTTGGAGTTGAGTATTCTTTCCGTATAGATTCGGCTTCAAATATATTCCATACAAACTTTCGTCAATCAAAAGACCTTTACGTTTTAAAGTTTAATACTAAACAGGAGGTTCAGATTTTCGACACCAAGGTTGACACATATGAACTTGGAAAATGGTATGATGTAAAATGTTGGTATATTGCCAGCGATGGATATGTACGTCTCTGGTTCAAGGAAAGTTCTTCGGACGTCTGGAAAGAATATGACGGCTACCAGCCTGAAAATAATAAACCCGGTACCGGTACCACACGTTTTTCCTTTGAATTCCACAATGGTGCACAGAATGATAATGGTGCAAAATATATCGACAACGTAAAGTTCTATAATATCACAGAAGATTTTTACCCCGAACTTTCCAAATTTTCCGATGATTTTGAAGACGGAGTAAACTACGATGGAACTGTTACAGACTATTCAAACAAATGGAAAGTTATGAACGAGAACTCCCAGACACAGATTGTTGCAGAAGAACTTGAAGGATATGATGGAAAGGTTCTTAAACTCAAAGACGTATCCCCGGAAACATCAAGAGTCAACCTTACCATAGGAAAGTATCCCTTCTCTACATTATCTTCTCCAAATGTCCGTCATAAACTTACCTTTAAAATCGGTTCAAACTTTGACGGTGGCACAGCATCAATGTCTATGAAATTTTTGGAAGAAGGTACTTCCAACACTTCACAGATACAACTCATTAAACTTGACAATGGCTCTATCACAATGAATGATGCAGACGGTGAAACCACATTTGGTCCCGGACTTTCAATTGAAGCCGGAAAGCTTTATGACTGTGAATTCAAATATGATAAGAACAGTAAGGTGGCACTTCTTTCTGTTATCGACGGTGAAGGAACCGTAAGTTCAAAATTCCTTGACATGGGCCTTTTTGGCGGTAATTTCGGACGCATTCACAGTCTGGAATTTGTAAACACCTCTGAAGGTATGAATGAGGTATATGTTGATGATTTTTATTGGGATGTTATCAGCGCCGACTTCTCTTCTGACGGATTTGAATTAAAAAGCGGCGAGGAAGACGAGGCTGACATTAATGAAACGGTTGTTTTCCCGTATTCCGAAACAGTCGCTCCAACCATAGATCCAACAGTTACAATCACCAAAGACGGCGTATCAGACAGCCCCTCTTACACACTTGAAGTAAAGGGTAATACTGTAGAGATATCCTTTTTGGAACTCGAAAAGGCATGTAACTATACCGTAGAAATTTCAGGTGTTGAAAGTATATTTGGCGACAGCAGTGAACCTGCTGCTGCCGCATTTACAACCGCAGACTATACCGTAGAGACAAATTCTCTCACAATATCAGACGGTACAATTACAGCAAGGCTTAAAGGTGCATACAATGGCGGCCATGCTGCATACATTGTAGCTGCTGCATATAACGATAATGATGATATGGTTGAAGTAAAACTCCTTCCTATAGAAGTTCCCTACAGAGAAGCCATGGAAAGAACCTTCTCTCCCTCATTTACAAAGGACTACAGTTATTTTAAGGCTATGATAATCAGGGATTTCAGTTCTGCCATCAGCTATTCAGGTAGCGTATCATCAAATTGATGACATACCTGTGTTGATTTTATATAGGAGGATTGATTATGAAGAAAATAATAAGCATTATATTGATGCTTGCAATGCTTCTGACCTCGTCTATGGTATTTGCTGATGACTATTCGGCAATAAAGGAAATAGAAATATCCGGAGAACGCTTCAGTATAAAGGGTCAGAACATATCTGCAAAAGATACAGTAATAACATTCCAGGTGCTCAAAGACGGTGTTTCCTGGACAGACGTGGCAAACTTTGACCATGAGTCCGGCGATATTATTGAATACCTTGCGCATTTCGACGCTGTGGACGGTGTGGCATATGGTGAAGACTACAGCTTCACAGCAAAACTTTATGACGGCGGTATTCCTGCATTTAGAATCCGTTTTGGTGATTCTGAAATCACCTATTACGACCCGGCATTAATGGAAAGTATAAATGGTGCCGAAACCGCAGAAGAAATGAAACAAATCATTATAGCGAATGCGGCAGTATGGGATGAATTATCACAGATTGTTGAAGCACTTACAGATGAAGAAGAACAAGCCTTCTGGCAGATATTGCTTGATACCAAGAACACTCTTGCGTCAGCCAGTAAGTCTTTTAATCTCCCTTCAGACGTTGTAGCATATTCTTCCGGTGTTGTCACTCTTGCACAGCTTGTTTCTGCCGGCTCACCGACAAACCTTGAAGATGTTTTCAAAAAATTCCACGACGATGGCGTTATGGATAGTATTTCCTACGACATATACGCAGGGGAGGGCAGCTTTGCGGAATATGGAATGTCCGATTCACAAAAAGACAGCTTCTTACGTTACATTTCAGGAAATGTTGACAAGTATGAATTTGTGGAAGATTTCCTTAGTGATTTCAATGAAAACGCAGTTCTATTTGCAGCAAAAGACGGTTCAAAATATTTCATAAGAGAAATACTTGCTTCATCAGACCTTATTGACCCCGATGAAATCCCCACATATACAGATCTTTCTTCCTCGAAGAAAATAAGCGTATGTGAAAAAATCGGTGTTGCAAAGCGTTACACATCCATAGATGAAATGCTGAAAGCTGTTGAAAGCCTTGCAAAGAATGAAAAGAAAAATGCAGGTTCTTCAGACGGCGGAGGCGGTGGCGGCGGTGGTGGCGCAAGTTACAACCCCAAAGACGACTTTTTCATGGCAGTCGGCGAAGAAGATGAAGAAGAAAAGGCAAAAACAGAAGTGCTCCCCTTTAACGATATAGCAAATGCTCTGTGGGCACACAAAGCAATCACAGCTCTTGCAGATGCAGGCATAATTAATGGTAACGGGTATGGACAGTTCAACCCCAACAATTATGTAACCCGTGATGAATTTATAAAAATGCTTGTGCTGACTCTTGGCATAAGTTCTGACAATGCATATGCAAACTTTGATGATATTACATCTTCTGACTGGAGTTATCCCTATGTATGTGCAGCGGTTAACAAAGGTGTTGTAAATGGTATAACAGAGGCAACCTTCGGTAAAGGAAGAATAATCACCCGTGAGGAAATGGCAACCATGACACATAGAGCAATAGTAGCAATGGGTGTAAACCTCGTCGAAAAGAATACCGGAGATTTCAGCGATTCTGCTTTAATCAGCTCATGGGCAATTGATTCTTGCAGAGCAATGTACAGAGCAGGAATAATCAATGGTATGGGAAATAATAATTTTGCTCCTTCAGAATATGTAACAAGAGCACAGGCAGCAAAAATACTTTATGAAGTAATGAACGGACAGGAGGGTATATAATATGAAAAGACTTCTTACATTAATATTATGTATAACTTTAGTATTGTCGTCTTTCAGTTTTGTATCCTCTGCAGATTCGGCAGATGACAGTTATAGTGCAAACGCAATAGATGTAGTATCCAAATTAGGTCTGATGGATAAAGGTCTTACACTTTCACCCGGAGCCACGATGACACGTGGTGACGTGATAGAGACTGTTATCAACCTTTGCGGTGTTGATGTTACAGGCGGTAAATCTGTGTTTTCAGACCTTGAACCGGAACATGTACATCACGATGCAATTATGACAGCCCACAGTATGGGACTTGTAAACGGATTTTCCGACGGTACGGTACGTCCCGACGACCCGGCACTTGTATCTCATACTATGCAGCTCATATACTACGCTTTGGGTTATAAAGAGTATGGTAGTCTTACCAGAGCAGTAGAAAAAGCAAATGTAGGTACATTAAGCGATTTATATTCCACAAAAGAAATTACAGCCGCAAAATTTGCTGACCTTATGGTACAGGCGGGCGAAAGCCATCCTCTTGAGGTTCGTATAGTTTCCAAGGAGAATGGTGATAGAACATCTGAATTCTACAATTCCAAACAAACGGTTTTAGAGAAATACTATGACATTTCAAGAGTTGAAGGCATAGTCACTTCAGCCGGCGGAATGAATCTTGACCCCGAAAGAAACTATAAATCAGACAAGGTAGTAATCGGAGAAGAGATTCTTAAGGTAGACAAAGTAAAAGCAGATGCATTCTTCGGTCAGAACGTAGTTGCATACTACCGCCAGTATAAGGATCTCACAGACAAACGTCTCGTATGTCTGTATTCCTACAATAATAATGTTACCGAAATCACTCCCGACACATATGACGGATATTCTGACGGGAAAATTTATTATAAAGTCGGAGATCAGAAATATGACGATATCAAAATAAGTTTTTCAGTAGTTGATATGTTTGTCAACAATGTTATGGTGAAAAACCCTAAAGAAAGTTATTTTGATATAGACAGCGGTAAAATCACTCTTATAGATAACAATAAAGACAGAAAATTTGATGTTATAATAATTGTTGAATATGAAACCTATGTTGTAGACTTTATCAACAAGGATCACAATGCAATTTTCGGTAAATATAACGACTTAGCAATTTTCCTTGATAATTATGAAGATGTAAGCATTGTTGCAGAAAACGGAGATGTAATATATATTGAAGAATTGTCTGCAAACGACGTTCTTTCTGTCGTTAAAGCCGCAGACGGCAGCAGCATTTCGATAGTATATGCTCTTTCGGAGGTTAACGGAACCATAGAAGCAACCAGTGAAGAAAATAACAACCTGTATGTTACAATTGACGGTAAGGAATATAAAGTAACCACCGACTGCAATAAAAACGAGGGAACACTTTTCACAGTCGGCAGAACAGGAGTATTCCCGTTAAATGCCACAGGTGAGATTTCAACATATATTCCTCCCGGCAAGCTTGCCAGCGTTGGATATCTTATAAAAGCAAAGCAGTCAACGGGTCTTAACGAAAAAGTTTCAGTAAAGATGTTGACCGAGAGCGGCGATATTGTAATATATGAACTTGGCGAAAAGGTTAATATAGACGGGGAAGTTTGTGATTCCAAAGAAGCATTGGATCTTCATGATGTTCTTGTGTCCTACACAGCAAATGAGGAAGGAATCTTAAAGACCATAGATACCCCTTGCAAACCCGTAATAGTTCAGGAGGGCGAAGAGACAAAAACCAGATATGAAGGTCTGGGAGAAGATGAAAGTTACCTCAACTCGTTCCAGATGTATTATGACGGTTATGAAAAAGGTGAAGAACTCAAATATAAATCATCTTCGGCTATGTTCGAAGGCAAAATTGCACTTGATACAAATAATGTTGTATTCGTAATACCACAGGGCGATGATGTTTCAGATCGTGATTATAAGGTATATACCGCAAAGCAGTATTTCACAAATGACTCCAAACACACCGTCAAGGCATATAAAATGGAGGACAAAAAACTTACAGCCATAGCAGCCCTTGTATATACAAAAGTTACAGATGCAAATGAATCTGTACCCGGCGATACAGCTCCTGTATTTGTAGAAAAGGCAACAAAAGTTTTTGATGCAGAAGGCTATAGCACCACGAAAATTGTGGGATATCTCGGCACAAGCAAAATGGAATTCTATCTTCCCGATGAGCTTGGAGATGTAATCAACCACACAATCCGTGGCGGTGACATCATAAAGATAAGCTATAATAAAGAAAATGTCATCAAGGGTATTGAAATACTGTATAGCTATGCACAGCGTAGCCTGATTGGAGCTAATCCAAACGTTGAAGATCTGACAGCAATATTCCGTGTTATCAATGCAAATGTTTATCGCAAAGTTGATAATATGATAGTCACAACAACCCAGGAACTTGTACCCGGAGTATCATACGAAGGTAAAGAACTGGAATATGAAGAACTCCATAAAGTAAGTGCGTATAAATGCATACTCAAGTATGACGAGAGAACAGAAACCATATCAAGAGTAGGTGTGAATGACCTCATTGCATTTGAAAATACAGGTTCTGTTTGCTCCGAAGTTGTTATTTATGACAGATACGCAGATCCGGTATATATGTACTTATTCAATAAGTAATTATTATTACCTTAAACTGTTTTTCCGGCTTTGATGCCTGAAAATAAAAAATACCCATATTTTCAAAAGGAGGAATTTAAGATGAAAAAATTTTTATCAATGCTTCTTGCAGTGACAATGATTGCAACAATGTTTGCAGGCTTCACTGTTTGGGCGGACGAAGCGGTTGTAAAAAACTTTATCGATACCGATATTGATAATGTTAAATCCTATATTTCCAACGGATATACAACCGTCGATGATGCTACATTAAATTCAAAGGTAGCAAAGTATGAAATCCCGGTAGGAACAGGAAGTTCAACCTCCAGATATCAACCCACAGATGAAGGCTTTATCAAAGGCACAACCCTTGGTTCAGCCGGTGTTCTCTGGGGCGAAATGAGCATCAAATATGAAGATGCTTTCACAAGAGTTGGCTGGGAACACAGCCAGGCATCACCTCCGGTATGGATTAATGATGACGGTAGTGTCATGACAGGCGGATATAATATTCATACAAGATCTGCATCTGAACCCGGCTCAGACACAGGCTATGACCTTGAACTCGGCAAATGGTATCACATAGTATCGGCTCTTGATTATACATCAAACACCAACGGTACTATCACCATCTGGGTTAACGGTAAAAAGATCGTAGACGCAGCAGCTGCCTATACCCGTCTTACCGGAAGTAAGGGTTTAAATTATGTTGACTTCAGATATGTTCAGGCTTTATATACTGCATCCACAGTATATATAGACAATTATCGTGCATATACAACAGCAGCCATAGATTCTCACCCCGAAAATTCTGCTGTGTCAGATGAAAACTCATCCGATGGAATCGGTCTTGTGGCAGGCTACATTACCGGTGCTGAAAACGCAACCGTTACAACTGTTAAAGGTGCACTTACAAACGGCGACAAACTTGCATTTGTAAAAGACGGAACAGTTCTTGGTGCAGAGGAAAATGTTCTTGGTGCTGAAGTTTATGCTCCTTATGCAAACGGCAAGGGCTTCAGAACATATGTAATCGCAACAGAAGATACTCAGCTTATTACAAAAAAATATGTTGATATAAACTTTGACAACTGGACATCTTATACCACCAACAAAAATATTGACGGTTCAACTGTTGCAAATTCCTGGACATGGAACGATACTGTTACATTGGACACCGATGCTGCAAAAGAGAATAAGTCATGGAAGCTTACAATGCCCGGAGGAGATAGATTCTCAGATAAACATTACAGTTATGTAAGAACCGAACAAGAGAATTTGGAGGATAAAACATTTGATAGCAAATATGTTTACTGGACCGAAGTTTCTCTCAAATTTGATGGTCAGTTCACATCTGTAGGCTGGGAACACAATTCGGCTGTGGCTCCTCTTGTAGTAGATGCTAACGGACATCTCAAACAATTTGTGAAGCAGGGATATAATGACGCCAATTCAATGATATCAGGTAAAGATCTTAATTACCATCTTGAACTTGGAAAATGGTATCACATAGTAGTGGCTCTTGACTTCAGAAATGATACCGGAAGTGGGGCACCCATGTATATTTGGGTAAACGGCAAGGATATTAGTAACAACGAAAACAAAGATACAGCCTTGAAAACAGGCGCCAGAGTGAGATATGTCGATCTTTGGTTTGATAAACCCACAACAGGTTCTTCAACAGTATGGGTTGATAACTATAAATTTTATACTACAACAGATTTAGACAATCATGCTGCAAGCAATTTTAATATTAATGTAGCAGATGCTGATACATCCGACAGTATAACTCTGTACGAAAAGGCTGTCACCGTACTTTCAGGTGCAACAGTTGGAGCCGTTAAAGCCGGCATTACCACAGACAATACAACTAATACTGTTTTTGTAAAAGACGGAGTAGCATTGGGAGATAACGATTCGGCTGTCGGTTCAGTTATGACAGTTAATTCGTCAAACGGTATTGGCTTTAAGCAGTATGATGTAATTGACCATCTTCCTGCAGAAGATATAATTCCCGGTCACGTAAAATCAATCACCGCATCTTTGCCCGAAATGAACGGCTCACATCCCGTATCAAAAATGATTGATGATTCAATAGAAGGGGATAATCTTTATAAGGCAAGTAAAAAATATGATGATCAGCCTCTCAAAGTTCAGATTACACTCGATGGAGTGTACGAAATCGAAAAACTTTCCATTTATGAAAGATTTGTCGTAGATTATGGTACATTTGTATCTGCATATCTTGGTAAGAACGGTGTGTTCACACAGGTTGCCGATAATGTTGATCTCAGAGCACACCTGCTGTCTGGAATTAGTTTGGGTACTGCTACTTTAACTTCTGTTAATATTCCGGATACAATTGATGATAAAGAGGCAGACACAATTCTCCTTGTCTTCACAGGTGAGCGTCCTGAAACAGAAACCAACTATCAGATATATGAAATTGAAGCATATGGCTATAAGACAGGAGACGTTGCAGACACAAGCTTTGTTCCTGAATATTTCTACTGGTCTGCAACTGGTGATGTTGTTGTAAGCTTAATGAATGCCTCCGATGAGCCTGTTGAAGGACAGATTTTTGTTGCAGCATACTCGGGCGACATGTTTATGGCAATCACAACTCCTCAACCGGTAAGTGCTGAAAAAGGTATAACTCAGTATACTATACCTGCATCAGATATAAAAGCCGACGGATACACATATAAAGCCTTTATCTGGGATGATATTGACAGTTTGAAGCCTCTGCCACTTGTAGGTGCGGCAACTATTGCATAATAATTTTTAAAAATTAATAAAAACAACAATCTATGCCTGGGATTTATCCCGGGCATAGAGCAAATTAGGGGTGGTTATTTTGAAAAACAAGACTTTGATAATTATTCTTATATTTGCACTGTTATCGTCTTTGGTAACATTTTCAAATGCCGCTGAAGCTATCGAAAGCAGTACAAACATACTTGTATATGATGGTGTGGTTTCTTCCATAACCACCTCTATCCCTACAAGGGATGCAACCATTCACCCTGCCGAAAAAATGATAGACGGCTCACTTACAGGTGATAATTATTTCAAAACACACAATTTGAAAGACAGAACAGATGACCTTGTAATAACCATAAATCTTTCTGATGTTCATTCTATTGGTTCTGTGGGCGTATATGAAAGATTTGCGACAACCAACTGTTCAGATTCTGTGAAAATACAGGTTGGAACATCCTCATCTCTTGCCACTGTAATTTCAGGCGGCTCTCTCAAATCCGGAGGAAACGGTGCTGCAGTAAGGAATCATTATGTTTTTGACAAAGCATATCAGGGCGATACAATTGTTATAACCTTTTCCGGCGGTAAAGGCGGAAAGGATGAAATTTATTCCCAGTATGAAATCTATGAGATTGAAGCCTATGAGAACTTGAAAATTGAGGGCAATATTCTTGCCTCACACACAAAGGATATCACAGCCTCCATAAAAATGAGTCACCCAACCATTCATCCTCCATCAAAAATGGTTGACGGTTCCTTTTCCGGAGACGATTATTATAAATCCATAAATTCATCAGATGATAATACAGACCTTGTTGTAACAATAAAGCTTGACAAAATATGCCTTATCGGTCAGATTAAGGTGTTTGAAAGATACATTGCGTCATACGGCGTGTGTTCCGATTCCGTCACAATAAAAATTGGTGTGGGAACTAATATGACCACAGCCGTTTCAGACGGTGCTTTGAGCACAGGACGTTCATACTCTGCAGTGGAAAGTGTCTTCAATATAATTCCGAGAGCATATGGTGATACGATAGAAATCACCTTCGAAGGAACAGAAGATCGCGGCACATCGGGCGAATGTACATATCAGATATTCGAGATTGAGGCATATTCTGATACGGAATCCGAATTATATATGTGCAAGAACTCTCCGCGGGCAAGAGTCAACGGATATGTACGCCACATTGACGAGACGAATGCTGATGTAGTGCCGGAGATTGTAGATTCCACGTTCATGGCACCTGCCTCTTTCCTGGCAGATTCCCTAAATCTTGAGTTTTCAGGCGGCCCCCATGAGGCGAAAATATCGGACACAAATAAATCCGTTACCTTCACTTCAGGCAGCAGCACATGTTCATCTTCTTCGGGAAGTATGATAATGTCAGCAGTACCATATACCAAACACGGACTTCTGTATGTCCCTGCCTATGCACTTTGCGATGCGATGGGCATTAAATACGAAAGTGATGACTGCGGACTTTTCCTGGCGGGAGATTTTGCTGTGATTGACTGGAATAATCTTGATCAGTTTACGTTAATTACAGAAAAACTCCGTGATGTTGTATACGGTGAAAATCCCCTTCCATCAGATGTGATTGAAAGGCTTAAAGTGCAAAACCCCGATAATCAACACCCCAGGCTTCTTATTCCTCAGGGGATGTCTGTAAAAAATCTTCGTACGAGAATTCAGTACGAGCCATACAAAACCTGGTCAGAAGAAATTATTGCCAGAGCAGATTCCTACATTTTGGATAAAGAGAAAAAAACCTTTGAATATGTTATCCCCGATGGTATAAGACTTTTGAATGTCAGCGAAAGAGCTATGAAATATATCGGAGATATTGCCTTTGCATATCTTATAACAGGGGATACCCACTATGCCGATGAGGCAATAGATATAATGATGACGGTATGTGCCTTCCCCGATTGGAACCCAAAGCATTTCCTTGACGTAGGAAAAATGTCTGCGGCAGTTGCTCTTGGCTATGACTGGTGCTATGACCGTCTGACTCCGTCCCAGAAGGAAACTGCAAAGAATACTCTCATAAATTATGCTCTCAGACCCGTTATGGAAGACTATAATGAACTTCCCAGAAACAGGACCTACTATTGGAGCAGTTCCGAAACCTCTGCATACCCCAACAACTGGATTGCGGTATGTGCAGGGGGTACAACCATGGCGGCTCTTGCTATTGGCGATGAGGAGCTTGGAGACTTTGCCGAGGCAGGAAACGTAATTACCGAAGGTATGGATCGTCTCAAAGACCTTTTAGATACATATCTTCCCGATGGCGGATTTCTTGACGGCACAACCTATTGGAGATTTGCAATGGAATATATAGGCTATCATGTAGGGTCTATGCGTTCTGCTCTTGGCACTGACTATAATATATCAAATGCGCCGGGGCTTCATATCACATTTGAATGGATAGAAAAGCTTACAGGACCCACAGGTCCATTCAATTTTGATACAAGCGATGACGAATATGTTGATTCTCCTGAATTTATTCTTTTCGGAGAAATAACAGATAATCCCGCATATATAGACTTTCGTGTAAATCAGCAGATAAACAATGAAGGAATTGCTCCCCACTATAAAGATATACTGTGGTATGATAATACTGTAGATCACGAAAACAAAAAACTGCCTTTGGATTTTAATTCCAGAGGCGCAACCAATGTCTATGTCACCGGGGCAGGATATGACGAGGATGATGCCTGGGCTGCAATGTATGCCGGCTATCGTAAAAAAGCGGTAAAAGCAATGCAGGATTTTGACGGAACCTTTGTTTTTGATATGATGGGCACCCGCTGGGCGCTTGACTATGGCGGTGAGAAACAGACCTACTACAATACGGGCTATTCCTTCACCGACTATTACATCTGCCGTGCAGAGGGTCACAACACCATAATTCTTACAGAGGGTGATGAACACGATCACGACCCCTATGCCTGCGGCAGGCTTGAACGAACCGAAAGCAATGACCGTAGCTCCTTTGCGGTTTATGACCTTACTGACCAGTTGGACGACAAGGGCGCTTCTCTTTGGCGCCGTGGTATGATGATGGACCGCATCACCCAGAAGATTACCATTCAGGATCAACTGGAAATAGAAGACGGAGATTCTATGTTCTATTGGTTTATGCATACAAAGGCTGAAATCGAGCTGGCAGATGACGGCAAATCAGCTGTACTTACCATCGGTAACAAGCAGATTCAGGCAAGACTTATAACGGACGATGAATCTCTGGTATTCACCGTTATGGCAGCAGAGCCTCTCCCGGGCTCGCCAAACCCTGAGGAACAGAAAAGTACAGAAGGCACAAGAAAACTTGCCGTATATTCACCTTCAGTTTCAAGTGTGAATATGGCAGTGGAGTTTGTTCCTCTCCATAATGGTACAACCGATGTAAAAACAGAGCCTCTCACCTCTATGGACTCCTGGAGTCTTAAAGAAAAACCCGGTGTCATAATAAAGAACAGTTATAGCGAAAATAACGGTAGTGGTGAATACTCATACGGTGAAACCGTTACCATAGATGCAGGTACAAAAGATAATGCCACCTTCAGCCACTGGGAGGCAGAAGGAATCACTCTGGAAGACCCCACATCTCCCACAGTAACCTTCTCTATGCCTGCAAACAGTGTAATACTTACTGCCAAGTGGCAGGGACTTGACTTCTTTGACTTTAACTTTGATAACTGGACTTCTGCGGAAGATTTCATAAACTCTGACGGTGAAAGCACAGGATATGGCTGGCAGTCAGGCTATGCACCTTATTCGGCATCTCTGTATACTGATCCAACTCGCACAGGACAGGGACTGAAAGTAACTACAAGTGCTGATTCACCCCGCAATCACAGTCGACTCTATGTGTATCCCGAGGGTCAGGCTGCTTTTGGTGACTATGTACTCTGGACTGAAATTTCCGTAAAATTTGAAGACAGGTTCGTAGGCTTTGGCTGGGATCATACAAAAGGAACAGCTCCTATCCGCATAGGCACTGACGGTGTGGTTTACTACTTTGGTTCTGTAGGCAAATCAACTCATGCAAACAACGGATTTTCTCTTGGTTATCAGCTTGAGCTTGGAAAATGGTATCATATATCTCTGGCAATGGATTGTGCAAATGCTAAAGCAGGGGACGGCGGACCCATTCATTTGTGGATAAACGGCAAGAAACTATGCAATGGTGAGCCGAAATACACCAATTCCAGTTTCAAAAAAGAAGAAAATAATTTTAACTACATCCGGTTTGTTGTAGAAAGCCCCGATGATGGTTATGCAAATGTTTGCATAGATAATTTCAAATTCTACACAACCGAGAGCGTTGACACACATGCAACAGAGGATTTTGAGGGGGCAAGGCTTTCATCAGATGAGTATTTTGTGGATCGGGATAAAGTATATGTGCCTAAAGGTACCACTGCATCACAGTTTATATCAGGCGTATCTGTTCCGGGAACAAAGCTTGCAAAAGGAGACGTGCTCTTGTCTGAAAATGATACCCTGACAACAGGAACCACTGTGTATTCCAACGCTGATAACGGCATAGGATTTTTGAACTATGAGATTGTTGCCGACATTTCCTGTTCGCTGATTTCAGATACAATCTATCAAAGCAATGACAAATTCAGCATAGACTGCGTAAATCTTAAAAACGAGCCTACAAAAGCCCAAATCTTTGTGGCAACCTATGATGATGCAGAGCTTCTGCAGGTCTCACAGCCAAGGAAAATAATTCTTCCACCGGGCAAATCCGAGATTGACTCTGTAGACATCTCTTTTGTAGAAGAAGGCAAGAACTACAAGGTGTTTATATGGGACAAATTAAGTAAAGCCCTACCTCTTTGTGTAAACGCAGAATTTACCAAAAAATAGTATTTAAGATATGTTTAGACCTACTGAAAATTAAATGAGAGAGGTGTTTAGCTTGAGGACAACGAAAGAAATTATTAAATCCATTGCCATGCCAAACGGTGAATATCGTCCTGTTATAATGTGGTTTTGGAATGGTAATATCACTGAAGAGGGAATAGAAGAGGAACTTGATCTTTTTAAATCCCAGAATATAACTGACTTTTTTGTGCATCCAACTGAAGGAATGGGCGTGGAATATCTTTCTGACAGGTATATGGAGCTTATTTCCCATTCTGTTGCCTATGCAAAAAAGAATGGTATGCATTTCTGGATTTATGACGAATATAATTGGCCCTCCGGTGTAGCGGGAGAAAAGATTTTAATTGAACACCCCGAGTATCATTCCCGCTATGTCTCTGAAGAGCGTGTCAGTGTTGAAGAAGGAGCTTTAGCGGAAGTTCAATGTGATGTTTTTTTGGGAGCGCAGTATGAACAAAGCGGCATAATAACCGATATTACAGACGAGTGCTATGTTAAAGGCAGAAAGTGTTTCTGGAAAAATGTCACCGGACAAAAGGTCACTGTTTCGGTTCAATCCTCCATACATTTTGATGGGGTTTTTGCTTTTGCAAGGGGATATTTCAAATCAAAACAAACACCGGGTTCTGTTGATTTTACTGATATCGAGGCTACACGTTGCTTTATCTCCTATACCCATGAACGTTATAAAGAATATATAGGAGATGAGTTCGGAACTACTGTTCCGGGAGTTTTTACTGATGAACCCAGCAGCAACATATGCAGATATAGCATAAGCGATAATATACTGGAAGCACTAAAACATAAATATGGTCCCAATCCCCAGCGTTATTTTTATCTTCTTTTTCGTGATGGGGAGGATGCCGTTGCATTTAGACGTGATTACTACGAAGCATTTTCATCTCTGTTTTTGAACAATTTTATCAAACCGATTGCCCAATGGTGCGAAAATAATAATCTTCTTCTTACAGGACATTTAAACGGAGAGGAAAAATCGGATTGTCATATTTTAAACGGTGAGCCCTTGAATCTTCTGAAGTCCTTCGGTATTCCCGGCATTGATCTGATACGTATTACACTTCGCGGGAATTGGCCGGACTTTAATAATCTGATGGTCACAGCGCAAAATATCAATCATTTTTCCGGGAAAAATCGTTTGCTGTGTGAAACCTATACCGTTAGCACATGGAGCCTTTCAATGGCATATATGAGACGTATGGCTTCACGTCTTATCATGCACGGCGTAAATATGATTCAATATATGGGAACCCGCTATAGCTTTTCCGGAATAAAGACCATCCATGCAGGACCGGACAACGGATTGCATAACGTCCTCTTTCCTTTCTATCATGTTTTGGGCGACTATATTGCACGCCTGTCCGCATTAAGCGCAGAAACAGTCCCCAGCGTTAAAACAATGGTTCTTCATCCTTTGACAAGTTTCGGAGAACAACCAATGGTTGATGAACTAAGATTTGAATTTTCAGAGTTTCCCGAAAATCACGGCGAGCAGGTTGAGTCTACCTTAAACGGAGTTATTAATTCCCTGAGCCGTTTAAATATTGGCTACGAACTTATATTTGAGTCACAGTTAAAAGATGAAGGGGTCTGTGTGAAAAACGGAAAACTTTGCATTCCCAATCCTGAGATATATTCTGATATTGCATCTGTGAATGAGTATGAAGTGGTGATTCTTCCTATGATTTCCTGTACACACGGCTACACACGCACCTTGCTGGAAAAATTCGTCGAGGAGGGTGGGAAACTGATTCTTGTAAATGATGCTCCAACTTATAATATAGATGATTTTACGCCTTATCACCTTGCAGGTCTTGATGAATTCCGTTCTGCATCAAAGAGTTTGCAAAACGGTGAATGGGATAAGGTGACAACCATCAGCAGGCGCACGAAGGAAGGAATCTTCACAATACTTTCCAACGAAGTAGTCCCCATGGGAAAAGCATTTTGCGATGCAATTTCCATGTGTATGGATGAGGCAGGAGTGGAGGATTCAATAGACATTGACGCTGCACCTGAGATATATTCAACTCGTCGTATTGGCATTGGCGAAAATGGCAAAAGAGTTTGGTACTTTTATATTACAAATTACTCTACTAAGTCCGGTGTTGCCAATGTGCGTGTAAACACGGGATTGCCGTGCCTGGTTCTTAATACAGACGGTGCATTTTTGGAGAAAACGTTTACATCTGAGACCACTCTCACAATTCCCGGATGTAGCTGCCGTGTTATTGTAAGTGCTGATGAAGAAACTTTGGAGGTCTTCCGTGCACTTCCTTTGGCACCTGTTTTCTTGTCAGAGAAGGAAGTTCCGATGGAATCTTTTGTCTTCAAAGCATTGGAACCAAACACCTTGCGTCTTGATTTTGATGAGTATATTGATAGTGACACGCTTGAGAAAATGTCTGATGAAGAATTTATAAAAACACTTGAAAATGCACCGGAAGACAAGTTCTGTGTGCTCGAGCGTAAATTGAACGCGGATATTTTGGCACGTGCCATATTTAATGTACCTCAGCGCATTAAAAACCTTAAACTTGTTGCTGAAAACATTTGTGATGTTCGCCTGTGGCTCAACGGAAAAGAACTGGTTGGCGGCGAAGAAAAATTGGTTGTAAATGAGCCCTACGTTATTTTTAACGTGGAGGAATTATCTCAAATCGGTAAAAATACCGTCATATTACGTTGCAAAACAAAGCAGGATGTGAATGTAACGCCTTGTCTGTTGCCATTCGTCATGCTTTGCGGGGATTTTATTATGGATGATAAAAACACATTAATAACAAATGATGCTCCCGTTTGTTGCAAAGGATTATGGACCGATATGGGCTATCCTCAGTATAGCGGCACTTGTTCTTACGAACTTGACCTGAGCGGAGAAGAAATAAGCCCCGCAGCAATACGATTTGAAAGTCCTGATTCCATGCGTGTGTTTGCCGATGATGTTCTTATTGGCGAATCCATCGGCGCACCCCACGAGTTTATGCTTCCTGAGGGAACACGCGTTGTTCGTGCCGAGGTGTCGGGAATGCTCCATAATCTATACTACGGCAGCGATAATCCCCGTATTGATGAAACAAATAACGGCGGAACAATTCCGAGTGGAATTCTTGGGGCAAAGCTTCTCTATCGTTGAGTGCTTAACAAGTTTAAAATGTATTATATTATTCATTGACAATTTATATCGTTATTGATATAGTTAAATTAAAGGAGGAAATACTTGTGTTAAATCTGAAAAGTTATCATTTTATGGAAAATCCGGAAGTGAAAACAGAAACC
Source organism: Clostridia bacterium (assembly GCA_045541875.1). Taxonomy (GTDB): domain Bacteria; phylum Bacillota; class Clostridia; order UMGS1810; family UMGS1810; genus RGIG1828. The sequence goes on from JAZQJX010000074.1 coordinate 67,830, forward strand.
GCTGACAATATTAAATATATTGTCGATGGGGAACCTCTTATAAACAGAGAATATGTTTTGGACGGAGAAGTCAGCATAGAAACAGACGAATATGTTGTTTTAACATACAAAGCATCTGATATCAGAAGGAATCCGCAAGTTAAACAGGGCATATTGGTTGGAGTAAAAGATGGCATAGAAACACCTCTGATTACTATAAATTATATGATTCTGGATGGACACGAGCACAGAGTAATAGTAAAATGCGAACCTGCCCGGTATGACTTTCTACGATTAAAGCTATCCAGCAGAAAACCTCATATGGAATTGGAAATTATTGACCTATATATGTGTTCCTATGAAGAACTTCCCGGAAAATTTGAGACTGGTGATTATAAAGACGGCTATGCTTGTATACCAATTGATGAGTATTGTAATTGCGAAATACCAAACACTGTTGGAGAAACAGATGGCGGTAAAGATGTTCCCAAAGGAAAGGTTGGAATAGGTGGAATACCCTTTGAATTTTCAAAGGAAGGTAAGATGGTAAGACCGTCCCCCTCGCCGGAAGAGAATAATGATATAATAAAAAATATTACAACTTATGCAAAAAGGGTAGATTGCCGACCTGAAAGCCGTCAGAGCATTTTTTCTGTTGATGTAAATGACAGTGCAAAGGAGATTTATTTTGCATTATTGACAGATGGAATAACACAAGAGAAATTTGCAAGCTGTCCTCCTGAAACGGGAATAATCGGATCCACACGCGGCGAAGTCAGAATGCCGATAAAAATTAATGATGTGGAAAGATTTGTGGTACGCATATGCTACGAAGATGGTTTTGTAGATGAGTGCTTCCCTCAAAACATATTAACACATAAGCATGAAATAATTGGTGAAGTAGGAATCTACGGATTAGTCGCATTAAATAAGAAAATAAAACACATTTCCTTTGAAAACAGAATAGTTGATACTGATGTATCACTACTTGCATTAACATTAAATAAAGATGCAGATCCGATATTGGGAGAAATGTTCCCCCAGAGAAAAAAGAAAGCCGAAAAACAGTTTGACTTAAATAAGGAATTCACATTAAAGGATGATATACTCACTGTTCAAAATGGTGGATTTTATATGGAAATCAACACCGCCGGCGGTATGTTTGTTCAGAAAGTAAAATCTGCCTATAGTGATAGTTTTCAAATGCATGGAGCTCTTCTCAAGGTGAGAGATGGTGAAGAAATAATAAGTGATTTCCAAAGAACCTCTATTGTAATTGATAAGGGAGTGCAAATTACATATAGCTATAAGACCTTGTCCATCACGGTGTATCTGGAAATGTCAGAAGAAGACAGTCTTTCAATGAGAATGACCGCTAAAAACAACAGTGAAGACAATGTACAACTTGGTATCATTTTCCCATGCCTCAATAATGTACAATACCAGTCGGGTAGTGACACATGGTATTTTCTTCCTAAATATCGAAACACAGAGAGCAATGCAAGTTGTTATATTTATGAGGAATCTTCACCCACTTTCCCAATGCAGTTTATGGATGTTTTCAGTCCCAACGACGGTGCCGGACTTTCAATAAATACATGGGAACGTGATTTAAAGGTCAGAAAATATGCGCTGACAAAAGCAAACGGATTTGTACAGGCTTTTGTAGAATATCCGTCAGATTATTGCAAGATATTACCTTTGGGAGTATTTAACGGTTCACCAACAACAATATATGTTCATTCCGGAGATTGGCGTGCTTCTTTGGAAATCTATAAAAATTGGATAGATTCATGGTACGAACCGTATCGCTGTCAAAATAAAAAATGGTATAGAGAAAGATTTTGGCTCCTTGCCGAAATCACCGATTGTTTTGAAACAAAAGATATCTACAAAATGCCGGTATGGTATGATGAAAAAACAAAGCAATACAATTTCAATATGATAATGAACAATATTGCAGAGTTGTATGGAGAAACCCCCGATATTATGCATATGTGGGGATGGGCATGGACAGAAGAAAAAGACCATCAGCTTTGGGGTAATTTCGGAGAATACGATTATAACAAACTTGGTGGACTCGAAAACTTCAAAAATGCATTGGAGGATGTAAGACAAAAGACAGGTGCAGAGATTTCGTTGTATTTGCACCCGACACTACTTACGGAAATATATCCTCAGTCAAAAGAGTATTATCCAAATTATCGCGTAGTTAATTCCGAAGGTAATCACATATGTACGGAAAACGATTCATACCGTATGTGTCACGGAAATAAAGTATGGCGTGATTATGCACTGGAAATGTACAAAAGAGTATATGCCGAAACAGGAGTAAAGATATTATATATCGATGAATTCAGCCTGAGAATACACAACAGATGCTACGCTGAAACACATGGCCACGAAGTACCGTCAAATCTTTTGAAAACAGACAGGAATTTTATAACCCAATTAAAGGATTCAATGCCTGATGATGTTGTACTGTATGGAGAATACTATGCCGCTGATGTTAATGCACGATATATTGATGCAAATATCAGTTATTATATTCTTGATCTTCTCTGTGACCATATAGAACAAACACAAGGTGTATATACGGAAGATGCTACGGATTGCTATGGCACAGTATTAACTGATGTATATCGCTATGTATTTCCTAAAATAGTACAGATTATTTTGCCAATATCTCTGAGACATAAGAGCTGGCATCCTCTGAAAGCAACATTTTTCAACGGTGAAGCAATTTATGATTCATTCTGGGATGCAGAAGAAAGAAGAGGCAGGGAATTTATTTCAAAAGCATACAGAATTAAAAAACAGTATGCAGATTGTTTCTCATCAGATAATCCTCAGACCATGATTGATTCAATGAACGATGCAGTATGTATTAATCGTTTCCCATCTGAGAAAAGATGCATTTATACTCTTTACAACAGAAGCTATCATACATACTACGGTGATATTTTAGTTGTTCCATATAAAGAAAACGTGTCATATTATGACGTGTGGAATGATTGTCCTGCCGAGACTTATGTAAAAGACGGATATACATATATTAAAACTAATATTTCTGCACAAAGTGTTGGAGCGATTGCGGAAATAGAAATGTAATTTTATAAGTACATTAGTTTTATTTTCCATGCTAAAAATCATGATTTGTAGGCAGGAACGCCAATTTTTGGCTGTTCCTGCCATAGTCATAATATAGCACTGATTATGCTATATTTTTCTCTTGACTTGACACGAGTCTGACATAGAATTTATTAAAATAATAAAACCCTGGAAATTTCCAGAGTTTTATTTGGCAAGTTATTAAAAGTTGTTCAGCAAATATTCTTCTGCATCTTTGCACCACAATCCATTGTTTGTTTTTACGAGTTTGTTAAGAACGTTGAACCTCTTATCAGTTTCACCAAGCTTTTCAAAGTCGGTAAGTGCAGTGAGCGGAAGTTCAATATGTGTATATATAAGTTTTTTCCCGCCGGGAATATTAGGAAGATTAACGGTTGTGTCAATTGCGGCATCAATACCACCGATATGAGTTATCATAACAGATGGATCAAGACGGTTTTCACCGATGAGATTTACAATATCTCTCATATCTTCGGGTGTGCTTCCGCTTGTGCCCGCCACATGGTGCTGAGCATAGTGAACATTGTAAAAATTGAAATTGGCACTGAATTTTTTGTCAAGTGGACCAGCAAAGAAATTAAGACATCCATCAAAGCCTAAAATGGCATCGCCAAGCTCAACCACAGCCGGAACGGGAGCGTATACAAAAACATCATCAAAGCCTTTGCCGCCCGAAATCTTCATAAGCTCATCTTTATCAGATGTAGCAGCAAATATAAGTTTAATTCCATCTTTTTCTGCTTTTTCCGTAGAAAATATAGATGCGGCACGGTCAAGTCTTGATTTGTCAAGGTCGGTTACCACCACCATAGAGGGCTTGACATTTCCGTGAAGGGCAATATCAATGGCAACAAGGCCCATAGGACCGCAACCGGCAAGAATTGCAACCTTTCCGCCCGGTTTTATGCCAGTGACAGGTTCAGAGTTTTCGTCAAGATGTAAGCTGGCTTTGTATCCTCTTATAACGCAAGATGCAGGTTCTATAAGTGAACCGTTAAAATAGGAATCGCTATTTAATTTTATTAAGAAATTGTTATCAAGAATGTGTTCATAAACAATAGAGTATGTAGAAACCCCGCCAATATCCTCAAAGGTATATCCTACAGTCTCATATCCGCCAAGATATGCAAGAACGGGAGGCATAACTACCTTATCCCCAACCGAAAATTTGTTTTTCCATTTGTCTCCAACTTCAACAACCTCTGCACAAAATTCGTGTCCAAGAATAATGGGATGTTCTGCAACATTGTCGGGAACCCGCAGATGATTCTTGCCCTGCATAATTGTCTTATGCGTAGACATACATACACTGTCGGAAATAATCCTAATCAGAAGTTCTCCTGATGTTATGGGGCGAAGTTCAAATTCTTCAAGTCTTGCATCATTTGCCCCGTAAAGACGGGCTGCTCTTGTTTTCATATTATCCCTCCTATATCCTTCCTGCACTACCAAATGTTCTGAGTTTTTCGCGCACAACTTCCTTCATCATTTTTATGGCATCCTCATACACAAGGAAGGGCCATGTTGAGGGGTTTGTCATAGTGTTTAAATAGCCTTTAAGTCCCTGATTAAGAGCATAAAGTACATCAGAATAAATATTGATTTTTGTGATTCCGTGGTGAATTGCATTTTTCATTTGGTCATCAGGAGTTCCGCTTCCGCCATGAAGAACTAAAGGTCTGTCACATACAGCGGTTATTTCGTCAAGTCTGTCAATTCTGAGTTCCGGTGTCTTCTGATATACACCGTGTGATGTGCCAATAGCAACAGCAAGTGCATCAACATCGGTGATTTCCACAAATTTTGCAACTTCCTCGGGAACAGTAAGACTTTCGCCGGGATCGGTGTCAGTTCCAGTCTCGCTGACACTTCCAACGCTAGCATTACCCACATGACCGAGTTCGGCTTCGACAGTGATACCTTTTTTGTGGGCATATTCAGTGACAATAGCGGTGTTCTTTGCATTCTCGTCAAAGGAAAGCACCGAACCATCGTACATAACCGAACTGTATCCGTTGTCGCAACCGTATTTTATGAAGTCGATATCGGTTGCATGGTCCATATGAAGACAAATCGGAATATTAAAATATTTGGAAGCGCCATTAATCATAGAGGAAATCAGTTGAAGATTTCTCCCTTGCGTATCTACACCCAATGTCATAAGAAGAGCGGGAGATTTTTCTTCTTCGCAAGTTTCCAAAACGGCTTTCATCATTTCATAGTTGCTTATATCAAATGCAGGAATAGCATAATGGTTTTTCTTTGCATCTGTAAGCATTTCTTTCATTGTAACTAGCATGTTATCATCTCCTTTATCAAAGTTAGATTCAGTATAACATATCATTTAACATCTGTCAATTACAAATGTTAAATGATTGACTTGTGAGATAAATGTTGATATAATAAACTAATAAAAAACAGAAGGTGTTAAAATATGGATATACAGAAAAAACAAATGCGGGAAGCAGCAGTCTTATATTATGAAAAAAAATACACGCAGAATGAAATTGCAAAAATGATGGGACTAACTCGTCAGACAGTCTCTAAATTATTGAATGATTCTATAAAAGAGAATATTGTTGAAATCAAGATTCACAATCCGGAGATTGATTGCAAAGAACTCGAGCAAGTTATCTGCGATAAATTTAATATTAGAAATGCTGTTATATGTGGCGTTAGCAGTGCTGATGAATCCCTTTGTAGATTAATGACCGTAAAAAATGCCGCTGATTATATTTGTTCTATCATTGAAAGCGGTAATAAAAAAATTGCTATTTCATGGGGTCGTACAATTCAGACATTGATTTCTGAATTTCCAAACATTGTGACTTTCAATAATATCGTATTTCCGCTTTTTGGTGCAACCGATCAGGAACAATCATGTTTTTTATCAAATGAATTAGCAAGAAGTTTTGCTGATAAGATTTCTGCAAAGGTGAAATACGCATGGTTTCCTTATCTACCCGATAACGCTAATGATCGTGAACTGTTTAAAAAAACATCTTATTATAAAAGTCTTAATGACCTGTGGAATAATATTGATGTTGCTGTTGTTGGGATAGGAAGCAGAGATATTATCCAAACTTTTGGCAAGGTTTTTGGATATAATGAGAAATGTGCATATGCAGTAGGGGATATTTCCACACATTTTTTTGATAAGGATGGTAACATTTTAGAGTTATATGAAAATACATTGTGTGCAGGGATGGATAATATCAAAAAAGCGAAGCAAACCATTGCTGTTGCTTGTGGGAAAGATAAAAAAGAAGCGATTATAGGTGCATTGCGCACGCAAATGATTGATACATTGATTACCGATGAATACACCGCGAGAGATATATTATCTGTTTTAGATATAAAGGGGAGATAAAAGTTAAGTTTTAAGATGAGCCTTCTTTATGCTTTTACTTGTTCAAGTCTTACAATTTAATAAATTAGTTTGCCGATTTTTAATATTTACATATACTATCGGGAGCAGGAAAATCTAATATTTCTGCGGGTTCTAAAGGAAAATGTTCAGAGAAAATCAGTGAAAAATATAAGGAAAAAATAGTATGTCCTATTATTCACTGTTCTCCGGTCTTGACAAAAGTCGAAGTATGCTGAAAAATAATATGTAATGGAGGAAACAAAAATGTCATGTAATATTCATCCATGGGAAGGGTATACAAAACCTTTCAAAATTTTTGGAAATCTTTACTTTGTGGGAACAATTCCTGCATCCACACATTTAATTGATACCGGTGACGGACTTATTGTCATAGATCCCGGATATCCACAAAGTCTTTATCTTGTGATTCATAATATCTGCGAGCTTGGTTTTAAAATTAAAGATATAAAGTATATTGTAATCACTCACGGGCATTACGATCATCTTGGCGCCGTAAAAGCCCTGAAAGAGCTTACAGGAGCAAAAAGCTTTATTGGTAAAGAGGATGTAGCCTATGCAAACGGAACCGAAGACTTGACTTGGGCGAAAGAACTTGGAGCAGAATATTACGAAGCATTTGAGCCTGATGTTTTAATTTCTCATAATGATGTAATAACTCTTGGTAACACAAAAATTCTTTGTAAGGATGCACCGGGACATACCCCGGGAACAAAAGCCTTTTTCTTTGATGTAACTGATGGGGAAACAACCTTGAGAGCAGCAATGCACGGAGGCGTGGGTATGAATTCAATGAAGAGGAATTTCCTTGAACAATACGGCCTTTCTACGCATATAAGAGAAAAGTTTGTTCCTGCAATAGAAAGCTTTATAGATGAAAAAGTTGATATTTTATTGGGTAATCATGTTTGGAATAATGATACTGTAGGAAAAGGAAGTAAAATCACCGAAGATTCCAATCCGTTTATAGATGATACAGCGTGGAAAAAATTCCTTGAAAGTAAGATAAAAGAATATTTTGAATTAGTAAATGGAGAAAAATATGAACAAATTTAGACAGTTGGAATTACAAAGGAAAACCAATAAAAGAAAAGAAGAATATAAATATTTTATTGGTACAACACTAAAAAATCCACTTGAATACAAGGCAGGGGAAAAAATGACATTTAAAATCCGTGCAAAGTATATGGATGATTATCTTGATATACCCTACGTATGGTATTCCCTGGTATCTGATGACGGACAAAACAAAGAAGGTTATATAGAAAAAGCAGAGGATGGATGGTTTTATATTGAAACTTCTATTTCAACAAGCGGTTTTGTATATGTTAAAGCAAAAGCTTGTGATGAAAATAAACAAGTTATCGAGGGAATTGAAGAGTATAACGGAAGCACCGGAGCAGATGTGGATAAAATTTTTCGTGCAACAAAAACTCCTGATGATTACTATGAATTCTGGGATAAATTAAAGGCAGAGGTTGAGAAAACAGAGCCTGAGGTTTTATTTTCCAAACAAATAGAAGATGAGAATCATCCTGATTTCAAGATGTTTGACATGAGAATTAAAGCACCGGGAAGCGAGTATGTTTCTGTTTCGGTGGCGTACCCTTTAAATGCAGAAAAAAGCAGTCTTAAGTTTGCTATGTATTTTCAGGGATATGGCGTTGAACCTACCGTTCCAACACCGATGAAAGACTATTTTACTGTGTCTGTTAATGCACATTGTATGCCAAATGGAGAAAGTAAAGAATTTTATGAAAATATCCGTGATAATATACTTAAAGGATATGGATTTGATGCCGGCGAAAACCAAAAGCCCGAAACTACATACTGGGCAAGGATGTTTTTAAGAAATCTGCAAGCCCTCCGATATTTTAAAGATCACGAGCTTTTAAATAAAAAGGATTATTATTTCATAGGAAGCAGTCAGGGTGGTATGCAGGCGTGTAATATGGCAACTCATTTTGATAAAGCTTCTGCAGTTATTCTTAATGTTCCTTGGCTTTCGGATATTGATGGCCATGAGGTGTGCGGCAGACGTGCAAACTTTATGCCAAAGGGTGTTGGTGTAACATATTTTGATACCAGTGTTGCGGCTCAGTTTTTAAAGTGTCCTGCCTATATTATTTCGGGACTTGGTGACGCTACATGTAATTCAAGCACACAAATGGCGTTGTTTAACTCAATAAATTCTCCTAAATATATAGAATTTTATCAGAATAAGGTGCATTCATTTACAATCCCTTGGGATAACTGTATGTATGCTTTGGGTGACTTAAATCTTTCAAATCAATACAGAGAACACACAATTACATATTATCACTGGGCTTAGCAGTTAAACATCAATCGCAACAGTAAAATTTTTGTGAGATTTGTGATATTGTACTTCGTACACGATATATCTGAATGTGAAATATGTTCCTTAGAAAATAGAGAAAGTAATCAGTAATCAAGTTTAATAAAAAGGGAGATATGCGCTATGGCGTTGAATGTGAAAAATTTTCTTAAAAAAAACAAAAAACAAATGTATGAGATGATTAAAGAGCTTTGCGAAATTCCTGCACCGTCTAATTATGAACATAAGAGAGCAGACTATTGCAAGAGATGGCTTGAAAACGCAGGAGCAGAAAGTGTCTACATAGATGATGCGCTTAACGTTATTTTCCCTTTGAACTGCGAAAGCAGTAACAAAATTACGGTTTTTGCAGCCCATACTGATACGGTTTTTTCTGACACAGAACCAATGCCATATTTTGATGATGGAGAAAAGATTCATTCTCCTGGAGTGGCAGACGATACAGCAAGCGTTGTTGTTTTGTTAATGATGGCAAAATTCTTTATCGAAAATAATATCATACCACCGGATGGGATAATGTTTGTTTGCAACTCCTGCGAGGAGGGGCTGGGCAATCTTAAAGGGGTCAAACAACTTTTTTTTGATTTTGACAATCGTATAAAACGGTTTATATCATTTGACAGTGACCTGGATGTTGTTAATGATGTATGTGTTGGTTCTCATCGTTATGAAGTTGAGGTTTTGACTGAAGGTGGACATTCTTATGGTGATTTTGGAAAGAAAAATGCTATTCATATGGCATCTGAAATCGTAGACAATATATATAAAATAAACATTCCGAAAAAGGAAGGAGCAAAAACTACATATAATGTCGGAACTTTTGCTGGCGGCACATCGGTTAACACAATCGCTCAGAATGCGAAGTTTTTATGCGAATACCGTTCAGATGATGTACAATGCCTGGCATATATGCAAAAACAATTTGAAACAATATTTGAAAACGCCGGAGATGATGGTGTTGTAATCAAAATAACCAAAGTAGGCGAAAGACCGTGTGCAGATATTGATATCAGTAAAATAGAAGAACTAAAACAAATTGTAGTTCCTGTAATAGAAAGAGTAATAGACGAAAAGGTTTCTTTTAAAAGCAGCTCTACAGACTGTAACATACCTTTGTCAAAAGGTATACCGGCTCTTTGTGTTGGTGTAAATAAACATAAAGGTATACACACCAGAGAAGAGTGGGTTGATAAAGAATCGGTAGTGCAAGGGCTTGAGGTCGCAATATGTCTCGGACTAAAGCTAATGGATGGGTTTGAACAATAAAAATTACCTCGAGCAGGAAATGTGTTTGTGAAGAATTGCTGAATATAAATAAAAAGGAACTGTAAAAAATTCAGCAAATTAATTTACAGTCCCTTGTAAATGAAAATAACGATACAAACGGATTCGGAATTGCAAGTACACCTCCAAAAAATGAACGTTTTGGGATTTATGACATCTCAGAAAAAATCGCAGTATCTGAGCCATTTTATCATAAGTTCTATCCATTGATTGAAGTGTTCACTTTCCTTGGTGTTCCGGTCTGAAAGCCCGACACCGTGATTTCCGTGAGGGAAGATGTGAAGTTCCACATCAGCACCCGCATTCTTCAGATTCTGTGCATACAAAAGTGTATTTGCAACATCAACACATGAATCGTCAAAATTGTGCCACAAAAATGTAGGAACAGGATTTTCAATTTTCACTTTATCAAATGAAAGTTTATCTTTCAACTGTTCATATTTATCACCGAGAAGGTGGTCAGCAGAGCCTTTGTGACAATGGGGAGTTTCTTTGTCAAGGCTTATGACGGGATAGGAAAGCACCTGAAAATTTGGCATGAAACTTTCATTGTCAATTTCGTCAAGATTTTCAAAATCAAGTTTTTCCGTGTATGAAACAAGGGATGCTGCAAGATGTCCTCCCGCAGAATATCCGATAGTGGCAATTTTGTTTTTGTCAATTTCGAATTCGCTTGCATTATATCTTATGTATCTCATTGCTCTTCTGCCATCGAGAATAGGAAGAGGAAAATGATCGGGAGCAACTCTGTATATAAGAATAAAAACATTAATTCCCCTTTGACAAAGATATTTTGCAACTGCATCCCCTTCTTGGGCAGGCTTTGCAGGATTAGCCCAATATCCGCTTCCGGGAATTATCAAAATTGCGCTGTTGCTGATTTTTTCATCCGGAGCATAGTGTATAATGTATGGCTCATAGTTTGTGGTCCCCGGGGTACAACCCCATAATTTGTATTCGGTTATGGTCATTATAATCATTCCTGTCTTTTATTAGTATAAATTAAAAAAATTATATCATTTCCGTCAAAGCAATGCACTCATTTAGCAGTTAAATCACATTAAAAGTCCTGTACGGTATATTACATTGTTGTAATATACCGTACAGGATCAAAAAGCTGGTAACGTGACTTGAACACGCGACCCCTTCATTACGAGTGAAGCGCTCTACCGACTGAGCTATACCAGCGTTTATCGACCATGTTATTATACATCAAAATACATCTTTAGTCAAGAGAAATAAAAAAAAGAGACTGTAAAAAAATTACAGTCTTTTGACTTATGTTTACTTATTCCACCATAAACACAAGATTTGTATGTATTTTTTCAAGTCTTCCGATACAACCGATTTCGACGGGAACGTCATATCTTCCTTTTTTAAGTTCTCTTGGAGTAAATTTGACAACAATTTTGGCAAATCTTGAATGTTCTTTTGTTTCATATATGGGAACAGAGCTTTCTCTTAAAACACATTCCCATTCTTCGGGAAAATCAGCCTTAACTGTTATCCATTGATGGTGAGAGAGCATATTTTCAAAATGGAATTCCACCATCTTTTCCTTACCTTCTGAGATTTCGATTCCGTCAACGGGAATGATGACAGCTTCAATAAGGGAATTTTCTTTTTTTATACCCCGGTTCCTGAGTTCAAAGCGTTCACGAATTGTACGTGAGTAATAGAAAGAAAGTCGACGTCTGATGTCGTATGGTTCGTCCGACATTTCAACAGTTCCGTCTTCGGGATTAAAATATTCCTGAACAAATGTGGGCATAAGTTTTGATATTCTTTCTGTAAGTTCTGTGACTGTTTCAGGAAGATAATCACCCTCAGGAAGTTTTTTCGAACAATCTATGGCAACAGTTTTAATTTCGTCGCCAATGGGAACAAGCCACTTTTCGTCAATACATTCAGGACCATAAATGATTCCCATAACTGCTCCTGCCATACCTGTGGTACAGTCAGCATCTTCTCCGCATCCGGCACTGATACACATAACTTTAGAAAAATCACCTTCGCCATAGAGAAGACTCATAATAGCAATTGAAATATTGGCAGGGGCGTCAAATCCGAGTGTGCCTTCGGGAATTTCAGGATCAGGTTCGCCGTTATAGCGACCAAGGTCAAGGCCGAAACCACAAGGCACAGTCTGCATGATTTTTTTATACGCTTCTTTCCAGGTTAGCCCACTGTCATAGCAGTCAATAGCGGTTTTTATGCCAAGTGTAAGATATGAATCGGCAGGTATGTAAGAAAGGGCAATATCAATGAGTTTTTTGATGTTTTTTTCCATAAATGCCGCACTTTCCAATGCTGCAACAAAAATTTCTCCCCAAAGTCCATCGTCTGCATGATCGATAACACCATCTTCATAGGCATATTTAACGGCGATTTCAGGTCTTCCGGGAGCGAGACATGCCCAAATTTCACTTCTTATAAAGCAACCGCAACTGTCTTTGTGAATATTTTTGTATCTGTTTGCAATACCAACAGGAAATCCTGCTCTCATATTGTTTTTGGCAACGCCATATTCTGACCATTCACCAACAACATATCCAAGCCAATATTCAGCTAAAATATCTGCGTTCAACGCTCTTCCGTATCTTTGAGCTGCTGCAAGCCATACCATCTGAAGATCAAGATCGTCATTTGGGAGAACACCTTTGGAAATATCATGAGTATAATATTCAAGGTCAACAATACCCCTTGAACCTTCAAACGGAGTCCCCATAGTTCCACCGATGTTTTTGCCGAGGAAGCATCCCTTTACTTTGCTTTTGTATGTCTGAAAATTAAGTTTCATAAAAAGTCCACCTTTTTTATATAATCATTCTATACCATGATACAATGGTATCACAGGTAAGATTATTATACAATGGCAAAATTATACATTAATTGTGGTAAAACTGTACATACATAATTTTTGTAACATATTATGTTTTTCGGGTGATAGCAAACAAAATCATAATATTGAGAATATACTTGACAAATTCTGTGATTTGAGGTAAAATTGTATTAATATTTTTAATTTGGAGAGTGAATAAAAATGAAAAAAATTTTAGCATTTTTACTCGCAGCAGTATTATGTATCAGTTTTGCTGCATGCGGTGAAAAACAGGTAGCGGAAGAAACGGAAACAAATGCCAAGAATTTTGTTATTGCAACCGATAAAGGCTTTAGTCCTTTTGAATTCCAGGATGCTGACGGCAACATTGTTGGTATTGATATGGATATATTGGCAGCAATTGCCGAGGATCAGAATTTCACATATGATCTTCAGTATGTTGGCTGGGATGCAGCAATCGCAGCATGTCAGGCTGGTCAGGCGGACGGGATGATTGCAGGTGCTTCCATCACCGATGAAAGAAAAGCAAACGGCTGGACATTCTCTGACGGATACTATGATGCAACACAGGGCATGGCAGTTGCAAAAGATTCAGACATCACAGGATTTGCTGATATGAAAGGCAAAAAGGTCGCTGTTAAAAATGGAACAATGAGCAATCAGTATGCTGAAAGCATCAAGGATGAATATGGTTTTGAAGTTGTTACATTCCCCACATCACCTGATATGTATCAGGCAGTAATGGGCGGTCAGGTTGATGCTTGTATGGATGACACTCCGATTCTTAAATACAACATCAAAATCGGCGAACTTGACATGAAATTTGTTGAAGGAACAGAAAATGAACCTGCACAGTATGGATTTGCTATATTTGATGAAAGCAAACAGGAACTTGTAGACCTTTTCAATGCAGGTCTTAAAAATATTCGTGAAAGCGGAAAGTATGACGAGATAATTGCAAAATATCTTGGCTAATACAAATTGAAAGACGGGGCACGGCTATCCGACGGCTAGCCGATGCCCTTCAACTTTGTTAGAAGGAGGTTGCTCCGATGGTTCAACTTATCAGTACATATGGCTCACTTTTGCTCTCTGCTATGGGGCAAACACTTTTACTTGCACTTTGTGGATTGTTTTTCGGGTGCATATTAGGGGTGTTTTTTGGTCTTGCAAGCGTTGTTGACAGCAAAGTGTCAAAACTGATTTCCAAAATATATGTAAATCTTATTCGTGGAGTGCCTTTGATTGTTCTGGCATTTTTCGTGTTCTACGGTGTACCTTATGGATTGAAGTCAATAGTGGGTTCAAAATTTGTGCTGACATCACTTCAGGCAGGCACAATCTGTCTTGCTCTCAACTGCGGTGCATATATGTCAGAAATTATCCGTGCAGGAATACAGGCTATAGATCCCGGTCAGATGGAGGCTGCAAGAAGTCTCGGACTTTCATACTGGCGTTCAATGTTCAGAGTTGTTCTTCCTCAGGCAATCAAAAATATGATTCCCAGTATTGTAAATCAGTTTATTATAACTTTGAAAGATACATCAATTCTTTCCGTTATAGGATTTCCGGAATTGGTTAATAAAGCCCAGAATGTTATTTCCATAACATTTAAATCTTTTGAAATGTGGGCAATTGTTGCGGTGATGTACCTTGTGGTTATTCTTTTATTGCAGCAGGTTGCAAATGCATTGGAAAGGAGACTTAGCCTTGACCGAAAATAATGTAAAAATTCATATAGAAAATTTAAAGAAACGTTTTGGCAAAAACAAGGTTCTCCGTGGCATTTCAACCGACATATATGAAGGTGAAGTTGTGTGTGTTATCGGTCCGTCAGGATCGGGAAAATCCACTTTTCTTCGTTGCATAAACAGATTGGAGAGTGCAACTTCCGGTGAAATTGTTGTAGACGGCTATCGCATAAGCGATAAAAAGATTAATCTCAACAAAGTCCGCGAAAACATAGGCATGGTTTTTCAGCATTTCAACTTATTTGCAAATATGAATGTTTTAAGAAACCTTATGCTTGCACCTGTGGATCTAAAAAAAGCCACAAAAGAAGAAGCAAAAGAAACTGCGATGAAACTTTTGGATACTGTCGGTCTTTCAGATAAGGCAGAAAGTTTTCCCTCGCAACTTTCAGGCGGACAAAAGCAGAGGGTTGCCATAGCCAGAGCACTTGCCATGTCCCCTGATATTATGCTTTTTGATGAACCCACAAGTGCTCTTGATCCGGAAATGGTCGGAGAAGTTCTGGCGGTCATGAAAAAACTTGCAAAAGACGGAATGACAATGGTTGTTGTAACTCACGAAATGGGATTTGCAAGAGAAGTGGCAGACCGGGTTATGTTTATGGATGAAGGTGTTATTCTTGAAGAGGGAACACCGGATGAAATATTCTCTTCACCCAAACATCCGAGAACAAGAGATTTTCTTGAAAAAGTTCTTTAAAATTCAATGGAGTGTAAATTAATTCTTAAGAAGTAATTTACACTCCATTATTTTTACTGTATAGGAAATTACGCAGAATTTAGTTCGCGAGACAAGATGTATATCAAATTACGCCCGCGACTTGGGTGCAGGCTCAGCCTGCTTTTTTATCTGAGTTTCGCACACAGTCTGCTTACTGCAGTTGATTCACAAAGACATATTCCGCTATCGTTCCACGTGCATATGAATTTTATAAATTCTGCGTCATCACCCATAAGGTCAACATTTTCAATGCTTTTGTTTTCCCATTTTATCATACTGTTGGAACAGTTTATGCTATAGTTCCGGATTTTTGCATCATACCTGATTTTACCAAGGATGTTCATCAAAGGGAAAACATCGCCGGAATCTATTGCCACAATGAATTTGTCTGATGAACCAATTGAAAATGAACATGTCATAAAAATTGGAAATATTCCCTCATCGGAAAGTGATGATTTTATAAAATCGGGATTTGTTAATCCTCTTTGATTTATATTTATTTCCACGATACAAACATTATCGGTCACTTCGGTTTTAACCATGCATGTTACACACCTTTAATAATAATATAAAACTAAAAGGGAATGTAAAAAAAGTCCAGACCGCAAAAAGGCAGTGATAATAAGCAATACAGAGTATTAATTAGCCTGTAAATCATTTGAATTTGCTAAAAATGTTGAAAAACATCTGTTTCAAGATGTTTTTCT
>JAZQJX010000075.1:0-19095 GCA_045541875.1 Clostridia bacterium
TTTTGCAACAAGTTGCAAAGCTAAATTATTGCTTCGCAATAGCTAAATTGCTTCATTGAAGCAGCTAAATTAAATTTGCCAAAGTCAAGCTGCCCGCAGGGCAATTTAGCTCCCGAAGGGAATTTAGCTGACATTTGTCAAATTAGCTTGCCGTAAGGCAAATTTATACCATTCAAAATGTAATTACATTTCGACTTAACTTCTCCAAACTATTTTGTCAACCGGATAGAAAAAACGCAAACAAGGAAGATGTGATAAAATGAAGAAAATAATATGCACGGCGCTTGCATTTTTTATGATTTCTGCAAGCGTATTCGAAGTAAAGGCAGATATTAAGGATTCCAAATCTGTATCATCAGATAATCTCTCTTTGTCGGGAAAATCAGTTCCGACTTTGGATAGCGGTAATATTATTATCGAAGCAGAGGATATGGGCTATTCTTCAGATGCCAAAATCATTTCTGACAGTAATGCATCCGGAGGTTATGCTCTTACCTGCGCCAATAAAAAGTATGCAGACGCTCCTGAAGAGGTTGAAAATGTAACAATGAGCCTTAAAATCAATGTTCCCGAATCACAAATGGGACGCTACCGTCTGTGGTGCCGTCTGAAAACTCCCGCCGGAGGTATTTCATACTTCTATTCAATGAACGATTCTTCAAATTATCAGACGCAGTGGTTTGCCACAAACTCTGATTATTACTGGATTAAACTTTCAACCATTAACTTAAGTGACGGCACTTTTGAATATAACATAAAATACAGAGATTATGCTTTCAGAATTGATAAGTTTGTTATTACAAATAACAATGATTTTAAACCGGTTGGGAAAGATGATGTTCCCGGTGTAGCAGAGCCAACTGCTCCTCTTCCGCCCTTCACTCCTCCTGCAGGTGTTCACCCGAGGGTGCTTTTCAGATCGGAAGATATCCCAAAGATTAAGGAAAATGCAAAGCATCCTGTTCTTGCCACAATGTATTCACAAGTCAAACA
Source organism: Clostridia bacterium (assembly GCA_045541875.1). Classification (GTDB taxonomy): domain Bacteria; phylum Bacillota; class Clostridia; order UMGS1810; family UMGS1810; genus RGIG1828. Next base: position 994 of record JAZQJX010000075.1, read on the forward strand.
AAGAGCATTCCTTGATATGGATTGCCATATGCCCGACAATGGCGGGGTAAATAACGTTTCCATCGACCACGTGTTTAACATTCAATGTCGGGCACTTATGTATGCTCTTGGAGAGGCAGACGAAAATCACGCAAAACAGACTGTGCAGCACATGAAAGATATGTATGACACTCTTGTATGGTCAAGTGCCAATGACATCACACGTCAGATGGGTGCGGTTCTTGCAACAAGCGGTTGTGTGTATGACTGGTGTTTTGACGTTTTAACAGAAGAAGACAAAGACTACTTCATCCTGCAGATGAAGAGGCTTGCACTTAAAATGGAAATTGGGTTCCCTGCAGGTATGGGAGAAACCTTCGCAGGACACGGCGGAGAAGGTGAACTTTTTTACTTCCAGTCCACAGCAGGTATTGCCATCTATGATGAAGACCCCCAGATGTATAATGCAGCAGCAGGTGTTTTGTATGAATATATGTTTGAAACAAGAAAAGCCTTCAATGCATCGGGAATTCACCCCGCAGGTTCAGCCTACGGTCCTGTGAGAGCAATGTGGGAGGTTATCGGTCAGCTCGTATTTGAAAGAATGGGCGATGAAAGCGTAATGGGGAATGACTTTGATAAAATCCCTCTCACAACAATTCATATGAGACAACCAAACGGAATGTATGTTGAAGACGGTGACACATGGATTGGCATAAGTTCTGCAACAGGCCCCACATATCAGTCAAATGACCTGCCTCTCATGGTATATTCATCCTACTATGATAATCCATATGTATATGGCGAAGCAGTAAAGCAGTTGTCTATAAGAGGCTATAACGCAGGCTCATCAATATATGATAACGGAGTACTTGCACTTCTTTTCCTCGATCCCAACAAGGAATTTGCATATCCCGATGATTATGGCAAGGAAGAACCTCTCACTCACTTTACCTCATATCCCATAACAACAATGAACGCAAGAACCTCATGGAGACAGGGTATGCTTGGCGAAACTGCCCAGGTTTTTGTCAACGGTCAGGAAAAATTAGTCGGTGACCACGACCACGAACACTCTGACATTGGCTCTTTTTCAATCTACTATAAAGGTCTTCTCACCTCCGGTGGCGGTACATATTCAGGTGAAGCAGGTGGCTGGGGAATTCCTCACTATTATAATTACTACAGAAGAACAGTTTCCAAAAACTGCGTAACAGTATATGATCCCAACGAAACATTCGGTATTACAGGCTATCCTCTCAACTATGACCTTGCAAATGACGGCGGTCAGAGATTTGAGGAAAATTCTAAAACCTATGATGAATTTGTGTCTCACAAAGACCATGCAAGGACCGATTCTGTCTATGCAGGTCCAAACAGAGAAACTCCTGAATTCTCATATCTGAAAACCGACCTTACAAATGCATATTCCGATAAAATTACGGGCTACACACGTTCAACAGTCGCCCTGAATCTTTTCAGTACCGATTATCCTCTTGCCTTTATCTGCTATGATAACATTTCATCATCAGATGAAACCTTTAAAAAGACATGGAATCTTCAGTCAATTGACACAGAGCCCGTAACAGAGGGCAATATCACCACAATTGAAAGAAATACCTATGGCTACACAGGAAAGCTTGTTGTTCAGACAATGATTCCCGAAGGTCAGAATGCAGTCTTCACAAATGTTGGTGGTCAGGGCAAGGAAAGTTTTGTTGACGGTGTCAACTATGACAACTGGGAAACTTATCACGAGCAGGGGCTATGGAGACTTGAACTTTCGCCAAAAGAACCTGCAAAAGACGATGTGTTCTTAAATGCTATGTATGTTACAGACAAGACCAAAAATCTCCCCGCTCTTCCTATGACAAAATATGAAACAGAAATGTTTTATGGCGTTGGAGTTATGGACAGGCTCGTATTTTTCTCAAAACAAAGAGATATGACATCCGCCTCCTTCACTCTCAGTGTTCCCGAGAGCGAATATGAAAAGATGAGTGTTCTTGTAACTGACGTTGCAAAAGGAAAATGGCAGGTGTCAGGAACTAATGAGGACACAGTTTTTGAAACCGGTGAAGACGAAAACGTAATCTATCTCCGCCTTAGTGCAGGGGACTACACATTTACAAAGGTTGATGACGCTATAGAGGCAGTTAAAACTGAATATCCGAGAGACGAAAGAGTTTTAAGAGCGGGCGATGTACTTGTATATAATACATCAGAGAAAAGATTTTCCTACACCCAGGATCCAACTGCTGCAAGAGACAATCATCCCTTCCTCTCTGAAGACGATTTCAGAGCAAACGGTGCACTTGTCACAGTTTCAGGCAATCAGGTGACTCTCACAAGAGGTACGCTGCAGACTATTCTCACAATCGGAAGCAAAGAGGCAATAAAAAACGGTGTCCCCCATACAAATGAAACTGCACCCTTTATCGGCAGTAACGGAAAAGTGTATATCAGTCCTCTTGAAAACAGCAAAATTCTTGGAATGAACGTGACTTACGACTCGTTTTCAAGAATTCTGAAGGTCAGAAAGACTGCACCATCAGCCATTGCTATTTCTTCGGCTTTAGGAAATGCCAAGGCGGTGGCAGGCTCAAAAGTTGTAATAAACACAGAATCAACCTATGAAAATTCTGATGTGGTTTACTACTGCAACGGTGTTAAATATGAAGACAACAAGGTTGTTGCCTCTGCCGGCACAAACACAGTTTATGCTCAGGCGATAGAAAAAACATCAGGAAAGGTTCTCGCAACATCTGCTTCAATAACCTTTGAAGCATATGATGATGATTTCAAAAACACATTCTCCAGGCAAAATGTCAGTGGAATAACAAGCGGAGAGTATATCCGCACAGGCAACCTGTTCCCGGGTGTTACAGCCTTGCCAAGACTCTATTATCAGTCTGCGGATATAACTTTAGCAGATGGTCAGACCTATAGCATTACGGTGGGTTCTCATATCACAGTAAAGAACAGCAAAACAGAATTTACCGGCACAGAAGTATGGCCTGTGTTCTTTAAATTTACATCCGATTACATTCAGGTAACAACATCGGTAACAGGCAGTATGGCAAGGGATAAATATATTGTAATTCCCCGCACTCAGGGAGATAAAACCTATAATATAAAAACAATATATGATCCTCTCTACGGCTCATATATCCTTCTTGTAGATGATGTTATATATTCTGTAATTGATGTCAGTGCATCGAAGGGAAACCCGTCATATGATTTGACACCGGGAAAGATAAGTCATAACGGGTATGGATTTATGTATCTTCAGTCTGCTGACCCCGGAGTATTTTCCAACTATAAGGCAGGATACTCCGAAATCCCTGAAAACCATTCAAGGATAGTATACATTAACAATGAAAACTCTGTATCAGTCAGAAACAAACTCACAGGCAAAGACGACCTCATTGTTAACTTTACTGCAATAAAAGGTGATTTTGATAATGTTCTTTGCATAGCAACGGTTCTTGAAACAGACGGAGAACTTGTTTCTCTTGCAACGCATAATGTGATGTTTGACTCTAAAAAGGATTCTGAACAGGTAAGTCTTAAACTTGAAAATCTTCCCTCAGGTATTGCGGAAGGCGGATATACAGTTAACGTAATGCTTTGGGATGCAAAAGACTATACTCCCATTGTTTCAAAAATTGTTATGCCCAATAACTAAATAACGAAAATTTCATACTTTTCACAGCGGTCAAAACAGGTACTGTCTCTGCTTTGACCGCTGACTCATTTTCAGGGGATAAATTAAACCGATTTGGACAAAAAAAACCATTGAAAGCGACCACAAATAATGTTGACAGCATCATGATTTCAAACTATAATAATAATGCACGGAGAATTGGAGCGCACTTGTTTTGTTACAAAATAGGTGCGTTTTTTTGTCTTATAGGAATTCATCTTAAAAATTTTTCGAACTTTTTCACATGTTTATATGTAAAATTTCTATTTTGCAAAAAATTGGGATTTGATATAATTGTATCACAAGATTATAATGTTGCCTCTTTATAAAAACACTTTTTTGACTGAATCATACAATAAAAAAATCTCTGATACATTGCGTGAAATACGGGTTTTATGGTAAATTTATAATATGCAGAGTATAATTATACCACTTGTGTAAAACCGGGTGATGTGATACTATCATAATATGACAGAAATGTTGATTTTATCTGAGGCAAAATTTTAAATAAAATTAACATGGGATTTGAGATGTCAGACTGATTGATTCAGGCGACAAAAAGCACCTTTGACTGTTGTTTTCAGGCAAAGTGTGTGATAGAATTATTGCATAAAATATTGAAAATTACACTTTATCGTTTTTCAAAAATCACTTTTTAACACAAACAGGAGGAAAGAAAATGAAAAAAGTTCTTTGTATTATCGTATCATTTGTTATGGTGATATGCCAGTGTGCATTTGCTGCAGACGTGGCGATTAAAGATGCCGGCAAAGACATTGTAACAGTTAGCGGAAGCATCGGGGAGGAAGGACTCGTTTCCGTAATGATAATAAACCCCGGATTTGGTGCAGATGATGTTTTGCCTCAAAGCAGACAGGCTGTTCAGTTCTACGGAACTGCAAACGAGGATGCTGACGGTTTTGAAATTGATGTGAGAATGACAGATCCTCACGGATATGAAGGAGGAGAATATACAGTTGTATATTCCAACGGTTCTGTCACCAAGACTGAATCCTTTGTGTTCTATTTCTATGGCAAAAAACTTGACACAATTAAGAGCATTAACGAAGACGGAGTTGAAGGACAGGTGGAGGATGCGTACAGAGTGTACAGCCTTGACAGTGCAAAACTCTATGATGCAGTTTCCACACAAAGTCTTGAACGTATACTTTTGTCAATGGGCGAATTTGAAGAAAATGTTGATGTTATGTATGCTGCTCTTTTAGATGCACTTCACATTGCCGCATATTCCGATGGCGCAGACATACTTGTTGAAGACGGCAGACTTTCCTATGTTGATGTTGTTGGAATAGATGAAGAAGATACATATGAAGACTACCTTTCAAAACTTTCAGATTCTGGAGTCAAGGCAGTGCACGATGCTGTTCTTGGCGGTGAGTATGAAACAGACGAGGACATAAAAGACGCGTTTTCCGACGCAGTTATATTAAATTATATTACCAATGCAAAATCCATGGGCTTTGGCCACGTTTCGGAAGTTTTCAAAAAATATGACGAACTTCTTTCGGAGAATGGAATTGACACAGAACTTATAGACGATGTGGACAACAAAAATTATGTCTATAAAAAACTTGCATCTTCAACCGATAAGAACTTTGCCGACCTTAAGAAAACCTACGAAAAAGCGTTGAAAAACGCTGACAGTCAGGGCGAATCCACCGGAGGCGGCGGTGGCGGCGGAGGAGGCGGAAGTTTCTCCGAAAGCACAGTCACCATTCCCTCAGACGGTCCAAGCACACCTGTTATTTCCGGTCAGGAAAACGGAAGCGGATATATAGACAATGCATCTCACCCCTTTGAGGATATGGCAGATGTATCATGGGCGTCGGAATCAGTTGGCGCACTCTACAAAAGAGGCATAATTTCAGGAAAATCAACTAAAGCCTTTGACCCTTCAGGCTTTGTCACAAGAGAGGAATTTGCAAAAATGGCAGTTCTTGCCTTCGTGGGAAGACCTGATGGTACACAAAATCCCTTCTCGGATGTGTCGGGCTGGTCAGTTCCATATGTCGCCTCAGCATTTGCTGAAGGAATCATTCAGGGAATAAGTGAAACAACCTTTAACCCTACAGGAAACATAACCCGTGAGCAGGCGGCAACCATAATTGCAAGAGCGATGGAAAATGCCGGATTCAAATTTGAAAAAGAACCCGAAACCTTTGATGATGACGAGTCCATAAGTGAATGGGCAAAAGAAAGCATCGGAGTTTTGGCAGGAGAGGAAATAATAAACGGCAGGGAAGACGATCTGTTTTGCCCTGGTGAGAATATGACAAGGGCGGAAGCCGCTAAACTCATATATACAGCCATGATAGTGAATGGAGGGATTTGATAGTGAACAAAAGAATATTATCTTTCATTCTGACTCTTATATTTGCAGTATCGGGATTTGCATTCACTTCTTTTGCACAGGATGAAGTTGAACCTCCCGCAGTTTCAAAAGATTTTGAATTTGCAAAAGCAGTTGGAATTTTTCAGGAAGAATATGTTCCTACCGAGGCAATTTCAAGAATTGAACTTGCAAGATGCTTTTCAAATATTATCTTAAAGGGTGTTGAGCCGGCACTTGATAACGGCAGTGCACTTTTTGATGATGTTGACTATGCTGATGCGGGCTATGCAGATGCAATGGCAGGTGCAGGAATAATGGGCGGCGTGGGTAACAGAATGTTTTCACCCGATCAGAATGTGACCTACAGTCAACTTTTAAAAGTTTTTGTTTCCTTCCTTGGCTATGATCTTAAAGCACAGTCTCTCGGCGGCTATCCATCGGGATATATGGCAGTTGCAACAGAACTTGGACTCACAGATAAAAACGCACCCTATACAGACAGTTTTGTTACATATGAAACTCTTGCAACAATGTTTAAAAGAGCTCTCAAAGTGCCTCTTTTCAACATTATCTACTATAAAGAAGGCACATTTATCTGCAGACAGAATGAAAATTCAGACTACCTTAAGGAATACCTTGAAATATACAGATATTCACAGGTTGTAAACGCCGTGTATAATTCAAACATACTAAACGGCAAGGATATTGAATATGATGAAATCATTCTTGGAGACACACTTTTCAGATTCGATGCAGACAATATGGATCTCAACGAAAAACTCGGCTATAAGATAGAAGCCTTCTATACAAAGGAAACCGTAGCACCCAAGATTCTTTTCTATGATGAATATGACAACAATGTAATCATCCTTGATGGCACAGAGGTAGAGGGATACGATGACGGCGTTGTTTACTATGAAGGCAAAAAAGAAAAAACAATCAAAATCACCACAGAAACAAACGTGCTCTACAACGGTACTCTTTGTACCACCTATGATGAAAGTCTTTTCAATCAGTGGAAAACGGCGAGCAAAGACGGCTCACTTAAGGCAATTGACAACAACGGCGACAGAAATTTTGACTTTGTCCTTATTGATGCCTACGACTCATATGTTGTGGACACCATAACCAATGATGTGATAATCCCCATGTACAGAAACGGGGCTATAGTTGACATCTCTTCCTACATCGACGGCGAGGCAGTTCTTTTCAGAAACATCAAGGGCAAACAGGTCAGCAAAGATAAGGTTGTAAGCGGATGTGTTATAAGTGTTTCTTCTGACATTGACGGAAACGTTAAAAATATTGTAGTAACAACCGACACCTACACCGGAGAGATTGAAGAAGTCGAAATAGAAGACGGTAAGTATTACATAACTGTCAGCGGTACAAGATACAATCCATCTGCCTGCCTTGGATTCAATCCTCAACTCACAAGACTGCGCAGCGGCGAAAAAGTGACAATGATGTTCAATAAGGATGGACTCCTTTCAGACATAGAAACTCTGAAATTCCAGATGGTAGACACAGCCTATCTTGTTGAAGCAAAAACAGGAAAAGGTCTTGAAGCAAGTGATAAAGCAAGCATAAGAATTTTCTCCGCCGGAGGATTTTTCGGAAATTATGAACTTGCCGATAAAGTTGAAATTCTCTACGGCGACGAAGTTCATCGTTTAAAACCTCTGGAAGTTCTCACACTTATCGGATATGAAGACAGCGGAAAAATCAAAAGACAGCCTTTTATGTATAAGAGAAACAAAGACGGCGAGATTTACTGGATGAGCCTTTGCAAGGAAGGATCAGGTCCCGTGGATGCTTTCTACAAATACGAAAACATCGGTCTTTCAGAAAATTACAGAGTCTACGGCAACAGTATTGAGGCAAAAATCCTCTTAAAGTCTACTCCCATATTCTATGTTCCCGGTGAAGAAAACAGATCGGATGAAACATTCTATAATGTTAAGACTTCTCTTTCAAACGGTAACCAAGCAAATCCCCTTCAGATATACGGCTCCAAAAAAGACAGCCGTGTTGCTTCTGCCATTGTTGTTGAAGCAAAAAGTCGCGGTGACGGTCAGACATCGTCATTTATGGTGGTTGACAGTGTAACCAATGCACTTGATCCGGACGGTGTTCCTTGTGTTAAGGTGAAGGGGTATGTGGGCGGTGCCCTGCAAGAATATTTCTGCCGGGAAAGCGTCATCAAAGGTGAGGAGAACATCATGCCCGGAAGCGGTGATGTTATCACAATAAAGGCAAGTGCAACAGGAGAAGTGGTGGAACGTAGTATTCTCTATGATTACGGCGGAATCGGATTTGAGGGCACAAACCCCAGTGCGACTCTCTTTGATGAAAGAGACAGATATCTCTACGGCAGACTCTCCTGGTCAGATGCTGACAGTTTCCTGGTTGAAATTGATGACGGCACGGGAAATCTCACAAATGAAATCTACCTTAAAGAGACTTCATACAGATATTATATCTGTGAAGACCTTGGCACAAGGGGTGTAAACATAAGAAGTGTTAAACCTGCTGAAGTGTTTGCATATCCCGAATCATACACCAAGGACAACTATGTGTTTATGAAGACATATTACAGCGTGCCTCAGATTATCGTAATTTATAAATAAGGAGGTTAGGATTATGAAAAAAATACTTTGTTTTATTCTTGCACTTTCGATGCTTTCCACAAGTGCTTTTGCGGCAAAGCGTCCCATTAACTACCACAATCTTGTGGCAAATGAAAATCTTAGCTTCCCTGAGAAGGTAATACCAACCTTGGCAGATGGCAACATTTTGGTGGAAGCGGAGGAAATGTACTACTCAAATGATGCCAAGATAATCACCGATGCAGATGCATCGGAGGGCTATGCAATCACCTGTGCCGCAGCAAAGTATGCAAATGCCCCCGAAGAAGTTGAAGAGGTAACAATGAGCCTTAAAGTTCAGGTTCCCACCTCCGAAATCGGACGCTACTATCTGTGGCTTCGTCTGAAAACACCATCTTCCGGCACATCATACTTTGAATCAATGACCGGTAACTCAAAATATCAGGCAAAATGGCTCACAAACCGCAATGAGTATTATTGGCTGAAGGTTGCAACCACAAGCCTTGCAGATGGCGTTTTTGAATATAATATAAAATACAGAGACTATGCATTCAGACTTGACAAGTTCATTCTCACAAACGACAATGAGTTTGCACCTGTCGGAATGGATGACCTTCCAAATGCAATGCTTGGAATCGAAAAAGAGCCAATTGCTCCGCCTCCTCCGGTAACTCCTCCTGCAGGTGTTCACCCAAGAGTTTTATTCCAGGAAAAAGATATTCCCCAGATCAGGAAAAACTGGGAACACCCTGTCCTTGCAACAATGTATGCTCAGGTTAAAGACAGAGCATTTATCGAAATGGATTGTCATATGCCCGACAAAGGAGGCGCAAACAACTTTTCGGTTGGACACGCATTTAACATTCAGTGCCGGGCACTTATGTATGCTTTTGGTGAAGCAGACAAAAAACATGCCAAGAAAACAATTCAGCATATGAGAGATATGTATGATACTGTTGTTTGGGCAAGTGCCAACGATATCACCCGTCAGATGGGTACATTGCTTGCAGTCAGCGGATGTGTATATGACTGGTGCTTTGATGTCCTCACAGAAGAAGATAAAACATATTTCATAACACAGATGAAGAAAGTTGCATCAAAAATGGAAATTGGCTATCCCGCAGGTATGGGAGAAACCTTTGCAGGCCACGGCGGTGAGGGTGAACTTTTCTACTTCCAGTCTACTGCCGGAATAGCAATCTATGACGAAGATCCCCAGATGTATAATGCGGCTGCAGGTGTACTTTATGAATATATGTTCCCCACAAGAAAAGCCTTCAATGCCGGCGGTATTCACCCTGCAGGTACAACCTACGGTCCCTTGAGAGCAATGTGGGAAGTTGTTGGTCAGCTTGTATTTGAAAGAATGGGCGACCACAGCGTAATGGGAGATGACTTTGAAAAAATTCCTCTCACCACAATCTACACCAGACTTCCGAACGGTCTCTATTTTGAAGATGGTGACACCTGGATTGTCGGAGGAACACAGACGTATCAGACAAATGATCTTCCTCTTATGGTATATTCATCCTACTATGATAATGAATTTGTATATGGTGCAGCTGTGAAGCATCTGTCTCTCAGAGGCTATAGCGCAGGTTCATCAGTATACGATAACGGTATATGGGCACTTCTCTTTGTAAATCCCTACAAAGAATATGTATATCCCGATGACTATGGCAAGGAAGCTCCCCTCACACACTTCACTTCATATCCGATAACAACAATGCAGACAAGAACCACATGGAGAGAAGGTAAAGAGGGAGAAAGTGCTCTCGTATTTGTAAATGGTCAGGAAAAACTTGTTGGTGACCATGACCACGACCACTCCGATATCGGCGGATTTTCAATCTACTATAAAGGTCTTCTCACAGGAAGTGCCGGCACCTATTCAGGTCCCAACGGCGGTTGGGGTATACAACACTACTATAACTACTACAGAAGAACAGTTTCCAAAAACTGTGTAACAGTATATGATCCCAACGAAACATTCGGTATTACAGGCTATCCTCTCAACTATGACCTTGCAAACGACGGTGGTCAGAGATTAGAAGAAAATTCCGATACATATCCCGAATTTGAATCTCACGCGGACCATGCAAAAACAGATTCAACCTATGCAGGTCCAAATAGAGAAACCCCTGAATTCTCATATCTGAAAACAGACCTTACCGATGCATACACCGAAAAGGTTGCAGGTTACACTCGTTCAACAGTTGTTCTCAACCTTTTCAACACTGATTACCCAATGGCACTTATCTGCTATGACAACGTGTCATCCTCAAATGCATCCTTCAAAAAGACATGGAATCTTCAGTCCTATGAATTAGAACCCAAAACCGAAGGAAACATCACAACAATTGAAAGAGACAAATATGATCACACAGGAAAACTTGTTGTTCAGACAATGATTCCCGAAGGTCAGAATGCAGTCTTCACAAATGTTGGTGGTCAGGGCAAGGAAAGTTTTGTTGACGGTGTCAACTATGACAACTGGGAGACAGCTCACGATCAGGGACTTTGGAGACTTGAACTTTCACCAAGAAGGGCATCAAAGGACGATGTGTTCTTAAATGCAATGTATGTAACCGACAAAACAAAGAATCTTCCTCAGCTTCCCATGACAAAATATGAAACAGACAGATTCTATGGCGTTGGAGTTATGGACAGACTCGTGTTCTTTGCCAAAAAGAGAGAAATGACAACCACACCTTTCACTCTCAATATTCCCGAGAGCGGATATGCTGAAACTTGTGTTCTTGTAACCGACGTTGCTGCAGGCAAATGGCAGGTAACAGGCGGAGCGGTGAACACAGTTATGGAAGTTAGTGAAGAAGAAAACGTAATATATCTGAGACTTGCAGCAGGGAACTACACCTTCACAAAGGTTGACGATGCAATCGAAGCTGTGAAAGCGGAATATCCAAGAGATGAAAGAACCTTAAGAGTTGGTGACGTTCTTGTATATAACGTGTCAGAGAGAAGATTCTCCTACACCCAAGATCCCACAGCATTAAAAGACGGTCAGCCCTATATGTCAGAAGAGGATTTCAGAGCAAACGGTGCAACAGTTACAGTTTCCGGAAATCAGGTGACTCTTTCAAGAGGTGGTTCAAACACCATTCTCACCATTGGAAGCAAAGAAGCAATCAAAAACGGCATCCCTGTTACAAACGAATCTGCACCATTTATTGGTGACAACGGAAAAGTGTATATCAATGCTCTTGAAAATAGCAGAACACTTGGTCTGAACTCAGTTTATGACTCCTTTGCAAGAATTCTCAAGGTTAGCAAAATGGCTACACCGGATGCGTTCAAGGATGTTATAGATATTACAAAGATTGCAGAACCTCTTGGTTGCTCTGCAACATCTCACGATGGTAACGCACCTGAAAACGCTCTTGACTATAACTACAATACAAGATGGTCAGCGGACGGTATCTATGAATATATAATTATAGACTATGGTGTGAAGACTGACTTTGATAAACTTATGATCGCAACACTTGAAGGCGATCTCAGAAGTCTTGAGTTTGAAATTCTTGTGTCAGATGATGGCATTAACTATACGGAAGTGTACAAAGGCAAAGCATCGGGTACAACCACCAAAATTGAGCCATTCCCTGTTAATGCATCAGGCAGATATATTAAACTTTATTGCCATGGCAATAACCTTAACACATGGAACTCTATAACTGAAATTATCGCACTTAAAAAATAAGCATCACGTACAAGGAGAATAATTATGATATTTCCACGTCCAAAAAGTGAAATATACAATGATGGCTCATATACAATGAAAGCATACAGAGAAACAAGCGATCTTGTTTCTCTGTATGAAGAATTAAAATCGGGAACGGATGACCTTACGGTTAAAACAGAACTGACACTTGGCAAGGAAGAATATGCCATAAATATTGATGAAAATGGCATTTTGATTACAGTTTCAACAGATGAAGGACTTTTCCGTGCAATAACATCTCTAAGACAACTCATAATTCAGGGAAAGGGAACACTTCCTTTTTGCGAAATCAAAGACTCACCCGATTTTGTATACAGATGTTATATGCTGGATACCGGTGCAGGCAGAATACCAAAGGTAAAAACTATTCTCAGATATATTGACCACTGCACGGAACTTAAATACAATGAGTTTCAACTTTATATGGAATCCTTTGTATTTGACTATAAGGCATACCCGAAATATACCGAAGATTTTGACTGTCTCACAGCAGATGACATTAAGTTCATTAATGAATACTGCAAAAAAAGATTCATAAAACTTGTTCCAAACATCAACAGTTTCGGTCATCTCCAGACATGGCTCAAACAGGATGAATTCAAGCATTTACGAATCGGAACAGATACGGTAAATACTGCCACAATAAATCCTCTTTTGCCTGAATCTTTAGAATTTCTGGACAAAATGTATGAAGACATTCTTCCTCTTTGCGACAGTGCTGAATATGTAAATGTAGGATTTGATGAAGCAGGAGGACTTGGAAGATATCAACTTGAAGAAATATGCAAAAAAGACGGCGATGACGTTGTGTTCTATCGCTGGCTCAACAAAGTTGCAGACCATATAAGAGAAAAATATAATCTCAAATGTCAGTACTGGTCAGATATGATAATTCACTATCCCGAATCCTTCAAACTTGCACCAAAAGACGGCATTGCCCTCAACTGGGGCTATGATACAATCCCCACGGCAAGAATGGAAAAAAGATGCATGATTTTAAAAGAGCAGGGCGTTCCATATTATGTATGTCCAAGTTCCAGCACTTGGCTTTGTGCAACAGGAAGATTTGAAGTTTCAAACTTCAACCTCAGAACCTGTGCTGAAAACGGAAGAGAACACGGCGCAATCGGATATATGTTTACCGATTGGGGATGTGCTGACGGTCACAACACCTTCCCTGTGTATAACCTCATTTTATCTGCCCTTGCAGGTCAGTATGCATGGAATGTGGGCGAAGAACAGGTTGGCTGGAGATATAAAAACTATTTTGTAAGGGATTCAATTAAGTTTGTAAATGACAAATACTTTGAAGGAAAACCTGTGGGCGAACTTATCTATAAACTGCAGCAGTATTATCTTTTAGAACCCGAAAGAATCCCCGGTTCCACACTTAGTATGAGACTTATTTCAAGACCTCTCACAGAAACTGCACTTGCAGGTGACTTTGACCTTTTGGAATGCGGTGACGATTTCTACTTTGACAACGTCATAGAATATCTTAAAAAGGTTAATAAAGATGTTGAAGCAATTGACTTTGACGAAAACTGGAAAAGACAAATTCTTGTCAATTCCAATCAGGCAATAATCGGAGCAGAACTTTGCAAAATCAGATATAACAAAACGGCAACCACAGAAAAAATTGATGAACTGATTGAGGCAATTGAAGAAAACATCAAAGAATATGAAATCCTCTGGGAAAGGGAGAGTTTCTCTGAAGGCAAACAGGATTTCATAGGACAAATCGGCGGAAGAATTGCAGACCTTAAGAAAATGAAAGAAAACGGCAACAGGGTTTTGGGAGAAAAGACCGAGATTTCTGTTGATGACGTTATTATGAATTTTTAAGAGTTAAAGATGAAATATTTAATGATAAGAAAAGAGAGATGTGTATGAAAAAAATACTTACAGTTCTTTTAGGAGCATTAATGTTGGTTATGGGATTATCCCTTTGCGCATCAGCCGCAGACGGATTTTCAATCATTTCCGCGGCTGACCATGCCATCGGTGAGTCAGGAGTTGCAATATATATAAGTGACATTCCGGAAGGCACAGAAAAAATTGTGTTCACCATAAACGGCGTTGATTGTGAGCCCACTCTTGAAAGCCCCTATGTGGCGACAATTGGCTATGGTCTCAATGAGATTTACGCAACAGCATACGGTATGGATGATGAACTATACGCGGTGACAAATACAATCGAAATCTATGGTCTTGACTATGAAGATTTTTCAACTATCAAAATGTACGATTTTGACACATCAAATGTTGATGTCCACAGAATTGATGGTACTGAAGGCGGTGGTGATAAATCTAAAATTGTTTCACAAAAATTGAATATTGCACCTCCGAGCGATGACCCTGAAAAACCCAATCCACCTCAATATGTTGCTCACTTAAAATCCGAAAATCCATTTAATGGTTGGCAGGCGTACAGAGCGGATTTCGTATACACTCGTACCTCTTTTTTAACTGCCTATAATCAAGGAAGGGACACAGTAGCCTACACCTTTGATATTATGCCTATTAGTGTTGATAAGGACAGTTCTCTCACAAGTGTTCGTTATAATAATGACACGTATGCCTTTACTCCTTTTTACTATAAAACGGATGGCACAATACAGGTTGCCACATCTCTCGGTGCAAGTTATTCAAATCCTGACATAACCCCCATAATTGATGCTCCGAAGAATGAGTGGATATCTTTCAAAGTTATTATGGATTCAGAAAATGAACTCATAATTCTTGTTGCGGACGGGGTGGTATATTCATCTTTTGGTTTTGATTCAACATCTGAAGCCGCTCGTCTGAATTTCCAATCCACCTGTACAAAGACATACGTAACATTTATTGTTGAAGCAAACGGTATGGGAGCAGAGGGATTGTGCAACGAATTTTATGTTGATAATTTCGGATATTTAAGTTCAAATTATATAAAAAGGTATGAAGTTACAGCATCAACTGTTACCGGGGATGACGAATCCGAAGGCCTTGATTTCTTCCCGCTGAGCGGCGGTAAAATCAAACTTGAGTTTTCAGAGGAAATGGCGGAAATAAAAAAAGAAGATATCGTCCTGGAAGTAAACGGTGATGCAATCAGTTTTGATTTGACCTTTGATGCAGACACAAACATAGCAATTATCACACCTCTCTACACTTTCATAGGCAGAGAAAACTGCGAACTTTCTTTTGAAAATGTTAAAACTGCCAAAGGTGCTCCTGCACAAAAAACTCCCTCAATTGAGTTTACATCAGCACTCCCTCCCTGCGCAATTGCCGACTGCACAGCAGGAGAGATAGTTCCCGGAGAAAACACTGAATTTTCGGTGACAGTAAGAAACACACTTCCTGATGATAAGGATGCTATGGTGCTTATAGGTCTCTACAAAGACGGAGGCTTAGAGAGCGTTATTGCAAGGGATGCCTTTTGCCCGACAGACGAAGATACAGACTTTAGCGCCATGCTTTATATCCCTGAAGATTATGACACATTTGGATACAAAATTGTGGCATATTTGATGTATAAAGACTCGTTCTATATTATTGACTCTTTTGAATATCAGGTGTAAAATATATTACAATATATAATTACTGTTAAAAGGAGACATTAAAAATGAAAAAAGTCGGTATCGTGGATTGTTACATCAGCAACTTTCACGCAAATATGTATTATGACCTTTTCAAGAAAATTGCAAAGGATGAACAAAGAGAAGAATATGTTATCACTCACATCTATGCAAGCCTTGACGTAAGCCCTGCAAACGGTGAAACCACAGATCAGTGGTGTGAAAGAACAGGAGCAAAAAAATGCGACACCATAAAAGAAGTTTGTGACAATGTTGATGTTATTATGGTTCTTGCACCAAACAACCCCGAACTTCACGAAGAACTTGTTAAACTTCCCTTTGAAAGCGGAAAACTTTGCTATGTTGACAAAACTTTTGCTCCCGATTTTGCAACCGCAAAGAGAATCAAAGAATATGGCGACAAATTCGGTGCAAGATACTGGTCAAGTTCTGCAGTAAGATTTGATCCCGAACTTGACAAATATCTCGGAAAAGAAAACCCTGAAGTAAAGAGTATTCTTGTTCAGGGCGGCAATGTTTTTAAAATCTATTCAATCCACTTAGTAGAAGTTATGAACACCGTCATGAAAGGCGGCGCAGATTTTGTTAAATGCATTCATAACGACAACAACCTTATGTTTGAAATAACCTACAAAGACGGCAGAAAATGTTTCTATCATCAGACAATCGGAATTCCCACACCCTTTGCTGTGTATGTTGACAACGGCGAGGCTTGTGAAGCACACGTTTGCGGTGAAGAATTCTGGTATACATTTGCAAGAGCACTTATGGACTTTTTCGACACAGGAGTTGCGAAAGTTAATATAAATGATACATTAGAGTGTATCGCTGTAAGGTCTGCTCTTATGAAAGCAATGGAAAATGTTGGCGAAGTTGTGAAAGTTGAAGAATAATTTGTCGGTACTCTCTTTTTCCGGGCAGTTATCATAACAATTCAAACTCACCATGGTGAGTTTGTACATTAACGAATTCCGAAGGAATTCATATCATGATAACATTATTGTCATTTCATGGTGTAGCCATATCATGTGCCAAAAGGCACATATCATTCTCAAAGATTGAGATGTAAATCTTTGAGTCAGTGGAGGTGTCATATGAAGGTAAAAACTGAAGCACTCGGCAATATGGAGACTCTTGTTACGGTTGTAAGAGCAAATCTTCAGATTTGGAATGAGGATATGATTTTTGATTATGAAACCTATGGCAGATCAGGACATCTTCTCTATTATATGCTTGATAACGAAATAGACTATTGGGCAGACAGCAAAAAGATTTGTACAGTTATGAAAAATGATATCATTTTTCTTCCGTCAGGCTCTAAATATACATCAGTTATAAAGGGCGCAAATACTACAACAAGGGGAATAGGTCTTGTTTTTGAACTTGCAACTCCCGATGGCGAACCTATAGAAATTGACTCTCCCATACGTATTCTTGCTCATGACTCGGGAAGATATTTTTACAAAAGATTTCACAAAATATATCTTTCGAGCATCAACCCATACGGAAGTGCCCTTTCAAGCAAAGCCAATTTCTATAGCCTTTTGGATTCCTTTTTCTCATCTCACATAAGGGATGAAGAATATGAAAAGAATCTTCATGATATTTTCAATGCCATACACGCACTTGAATACAGTCCGGAAGTTAACTATTCAAATGAGCAACTCGCTTCCTTTTGCTATATGAGTAATTCCACTTTTCTTCGTAAGTTCAAAGCATATTCAGGCGGAATCACACCTCTTCAATATCGTAACAACATAAGACTTGCTCAGGCAGAAGAACTCATAAACACATCTCTTACAATTGATGAAATTGCTGAGAAACTTGGATTTTATGACGGAGCGCATCTTTGTAAGGTGTATAAGAGACTGCGTGGACACACACTAAAAAGAAAAAACTAATAATTTTACAAAAAAAGGCGTTGGCTCAGTTTGGTGAAAATCACCTGCTGAGACACGCCATTTTTTTGAAAGATAAATTGGAATTTATAGTGCAGTAAGACTTGAACACCTATTGGTTTTAGCAGGGCAATTTTCCCTAAAACTGTGTCAAACCCCTTGATAATACGGAAGTATTCCCTGCGAGCTTTTCCTTGTTTTAGAAAAAATTGCCACTGATAAAACTGCTCA
>JAZQJX010000076.1:0-4412 GCA_045541875.1 Clostridia bacterium
GGAGCAAAAGTGGTAGCAGTCTTACCGTTAATAATTCCGAGTCTTACTGCATTATCCACATCTTCATAATACCAACTGTCAGGTTTTACATCGGTAAAGTTTGAATAGTGTTCTGCAAATACTACAGACGACATACTCAAAGCCATTGCTAAACTTAAAATAATTGAAAGTATTTTCTTCATTTTCTACCTCCTAAAAACTTCCGCCTCGTCCGCCGTGTGTTCTGCCGGAAGATGATGTATGCGTTCCCGAACTTGACTTAGGCTTTTCAGTTTTTGTAATCCTTGAATACAGAAACAAATCTCTTGAAGTCGTCAGATTCATACTTCCGGGCTTTATGTAATTTGCGGCGTAATCGTTTTCTACCGCCGTTTTCATTTTCTTAAGTTTCTTTTTCATCATTATGTAAGCAAGTAACAGAGGAGTTAACAGACAAACCAAAACAACACCGACAATGTATTTTGTACTTAAATTTTTTTCGTTATATGGGTTTCCGTCTTTTGCCATCGAAAGAAGTTCATCTGCGGTTTCAATATAAACAGAAAATGCCTTATAGTAGTTGTCATCTTCAAGATAAGGTAACACCTTGCTTTCCAGATATACAAGTCCGTTTGAATTGAAATATTCGATACCCTTGCCATGGGTTGTAAAGTGATATTCTCTGGTGCCTGAGCAAATGTAAAGCATTATACCGTCATCGTTTTCACCTGCACCGTAACCGCCATAGTCATAAATATCATCAGCAGATGCTTCTGCAGTATCTGATGTCATTTCACTTTCTGTATAAATTGCTACCTCAAAATCATATTCGTTTCTGACTTTATCAAGTTTTTCTGTAAGTGATGCAAGTTCCGATTGCATCAAATATCCTGCTTCATCCACGATTGAGGGATTTTCAAAATCTGCAAACCCACCAATCGAAAGTGAAGTGATAATTAAAATAAGCAATACCGGGGATAGTATTTTTTTCATAACATCATCACCCCCCTTAATGCAGTAGCATCCATCCGATTGCAGCACTTAATACATAGCAAACACCTGCAACCTTCCAGAAATACTTCCATTTTTTATTTTTATCTACGGGGTATTCACCTACAACCTTTCCCGTCTGACCATTTACTGCAAATTTATACATTTTATCCATATATTTAATGTTCAGCATCCACACGGGGAGAAGAGAGTATCTTATTTTTCCGTTTGAAAAACCTACTCTTGAACTTTCGGGAATTACCGCTGTGTAGCGGTTTGTGGTGTCGTTAAAAGCCTCGATAGTTGAATTTTTAACTCATTCGTTAGCCCTTTCTATGCTTTCTTCAGCCGACACATCATATTTATCGGCTAAGTATCCCGAAAGGTATGCACCGTTAAAGTTTACTGCATCTTCATAGTTAAAGGGTTCAATTGCTTCCATATAGGCATCGTCGGTTTTTTTCGATGCATCTACAGGGATATTGGAAAACCCTATGCTTCCGCTTCTGAATAACTTAAAGTAATCTGTTTTGGTGTAGTTATAATTTGCATCGCTCCATGCAGTTAACCTTTCTGCATTGTAACTTACCGACGCATCACAGTCGCAGTCAAACATCCAGAATGGAACATAAACCCCTGCCATTTCTTCAATTTTCTTTTTGCTTTTAAAGGTGTCGGGCAAAAACGGTGCATTTTTAAAATCATTTTCAAAAACTTCTACTGCCGCTTTTTTGTTAAGCCTGAAAGGGATTATGTAATCAGGCATCAGCGTTCCCTCGAACTGCCCTTTGACAATAGCGGAGTTTCCGCAATATGGGCAAACAGTTGAGCCAAGTGTATCATCACCGGTTATTTCTGCTCCGCAAGAGGGGCAGGAGTAGTTTGCAAGACTAATTTCGTTTGTATCTTCATAACTTCTCGGTGTATAACTTTCCCAGTCATATTTCGATGTGCCGCCTGAATCGGCAGAGCCTTGTGTAATTTGCTCAATTGTTTCCAGGGGGAAAGTATTGTCGCAAGACCCGCATTTTAAGTTTTGCGTACCGGCGTCAAAGGTAAGAGGCGCACCGCAACATGGACATTTATAATCCTTAATTGTATCCATAATTTTTCTCCCTCATTTCATATTATAGTGCACAAAGTTCAGAGGATGCTTTTACTCTGATACCGCAGCGGGGGCAGAAGTGCATGGAATCTGAAAGAACCGTACCGCATTTTTCACAACTTCTATGATAGGATTTATATAAATCATATAAATTTGATTTCGGCAATTTTGCATTGCAATTACTGCAATACATCCTGCCGCTTGGCTCTAATGATTTACACTCACCGCAAACCACCGAATGTTTCATAATGTCAGTTCCAAAGCCGAAGTCAAAAAGAGATTTCCTTCTGAGTACATTCTGCTTTTTCATCTTCTTTTTCACCTCCGTAAAAAAGTTTTGCTCCGCAAATGTGACAATAATTAGACGGGTCCCGGGTTCTGGTTCCGCATTCGGGGCAATACTTTGGATAATCTTCAAGAGGAGTACACTGTACACAGGAAAGAACATCAGGATTATACATTGCACCGGTCACCCATTTTCCGCATTTGTGACATTGATTGAAATTGCTTCTTCCGTAGTTTTCCCACGCAAGCATCAATGACGCTTCATTTGCCTCAGAGTTTATGGGTTTGCTTACGCAAACTAAAGCGTGGGACAACTCACAGTAAAATTCATATTGATTTCCGGCTTCATTTTTTATGATTTTGTAATCAGCTGTCTTTTTCCTTTCATTCAACAGTCTCAGCCCCCTTTAAAAATTAATATTTTATGGCAAACTCGTGCCAAAAATTGACGGAATCAACTTTATGTGTTATAATACATTGCATAGCAATGCATCGATTTACGAAGTAAAATATCGAGCAAACTTTTAGTTTGCATATCGATAAAAATGTTTGCATCTAAATCTTATGTGTCGCTGGTACATATTAATCTTACAATTAAAATTATAATAATAATAAAATAAAAAGTCCCCACACTTTCAAAAACTTTTAGTGTGGGAAACCCGGTAATTTTTAAAAAAAGTGTGGGAAAAAGTGTGGGTTTTGGTATGGGTTGGTGTTGTATCATCCTTTTGATATACCAAAAAAGCCGTTGGGGGAGAGTTTTTATGAAGAAATTATATTATGGCATTTTAAGTATGTTTCTTTTATTATTTATGTTGACCGGATGCAATGCCATCGGAGATAAAGCAATGAGTATGTCAATCATATATGGGGCAACGAGTTTTTTATCGCTGATTATGTTTCTGGGATATTTTTTCTTAATCAAGAAGAAAGAGGTATGGTTTTTCATACTTTTTACATCTGTTTTTGTTGTTAACATAGGATATTTAATATTGTCTGTTTCCAAAACTCTGGATATGGCACTTTGGGCAAACAGAATAGCCTATCTTGGCTCCGTATTCCTGCCATTGTCAATGATAATGATAATTATGAAGGTTTCAAGACTGAATTATAAGAAATGGGTGCCTTATGTGCTGGGAGCGATTTCGGTTATTGTGTTTTTTGTTGCCGCAAGCCCCGGATATCTTGATATTTACTATAAGTCTGTTACCATGGAGAATATAGGAGGGGTATCCGTTTTAAACAAAGAATACGGTTCATGGCACTCTTTATACCTTTTCTATCTGCTGGGCTATTTTATGATTATGGTTTCAGTAATAACACACGCCATAGCAAAGAAAAAACTTGAATCTGCTGTACATGCGGCTTCTTTGGTTGTTGCGGTATTTGTAAATATCTGTGTGTGGCTTTTGGAGCAACTTGTGCGTATTGATTTTGAATTTTTGTCTGTTTCATATATAATAACGGAGTTATTCCTGCTCAGTGCATATCTGATGATTCAGCACCAGGAAATCCTTGTTTCGTCACTTCGGGCAAAAATAATAACTACGCCGGAAACTGCCGGAAATGAAATTCAAAAAGATTCTCCGCAATTTATAGAGCATTGTAAATATATTGTGGAGCAACTTCCCCGCTTAACTCCTTCCGAGCGGGCAATCTATGATTTATATGTTGCAGGCAAATCAACAAAAGAAGTTTTGAAAGAAATGAATATAGTTGAAAACACTTTGAAGTTTCATAATAAAAATCTCTATGGAAAACTCGGTGTTTCATCACGAAAACAACTGATTGCTTATGCCATAGCGATAAATGAATCTGCTTCAAAAGAAAAATAAAACAGGCGGAACCGAGATCTTATGATTTCTCGATTCCGCCTTTTCTTCGGTCAGGAGTTTTTATTGTATAGGGAACTTCGTTCCTATACAATAAAAATATTATCATATTGCCGTGCAAAATTTTTTGAAAAGCAAATTTGCTTTTCAAAAATGCACATGGCTTAAGCAGTTGCGTCAGCATCCGAACCCGGTTTGGGTGTGTGTTTTTACGCCACTGC